>QHZX01000192.1:17471-22555 GCA_003224835.1 Acidobacteriota bacterium
CGGCGGTAGCCTGGAACCAGCTCAGCCCTGCCGAACGTGGCGACTGCGGTAATTTTGCGCAGGACTACGGCCAAGCTGGCGCAATTGATTTCCTCGGTAGGCGATATGGCCTGCCGCGATCACTGAGTGGTGATAAGACTTGGTTTCTATGGGGACCGCGTGGTTATTCCGGAAACTGTCTCATCGTGCTGGACGATACCCGAGAAAATCTTGAGCAACTGTGGAGCAGGGTGCAGTACGTAGGAACATCGGCCGACAATCCGTATGCCCTGGAGAAACAAATCGACGTGTTCATATGCCGAGGCGCGAAGTTCGGCACCCTCGCAGACCTCTGGCCAAAGGTGAAGCATTGGCGTTAGTGCTGAATTACTTGAGCAAAAGACGAATGCGCTGCAGCTGGTTTTCCAAGTCTTGCTTTTCCTCCAAGACCCTCTTTGGACTCGGGATTACGTCGCGCAAATCCTGCGGTGCGCTTGCAAGTGTCTGTTCAAGATCTGGAAGCGCAGACGAATTGTTCAGAGCAGCGGCATAATTTCGGGCAATGCCCTGCAGTGAGCTGTGCCAATCCGGTCTGTCCAGAGAGTTTAATTCGCGATTGATTGCCGCTTCCCAGTCAAGGCTGAAAGGCCCGAGCTGTGCTACCACTTTTTGCAACTGCACACGCTCCGGAGAAGAGAACTGCGCCAAGCGCGAGAGGCCCTCGATTGCCCTGAAGTGATTCGCCAGCAAATCTTTTGCAACAATGGCTGCGAAAAGTGATCCACCAGCCGCTACGTCACGTGAGAAGCGCACTCCCGCAGCCAGCGTCCGCACACTACCATCCTTGTCTCCGTTAATGCTCAAATGAAAAGCATAAAGAACGTTGAGCCTTCCTAATTCCAGCATTCAGAGCAGGCAAATTTCGCTCTATAAAGTTTTTGTAAGTGAGATCTTTGTACGGGGCGGTACCGTCGAGGATGGAATTTAGTTCCTTGGCTTGCTGCGCGCTAATCCCGGCGTCCTGCATTTCCGAAAAGGCGGCCCAGTATCGCAGTGCAGCGTTATCCCCCAGACGAGCGCTCTGCTGAGCGAATGCGCAACTCCCGAATATGACTGCGATTGTAAGTACCCATTTTATGGAGACCGTATTCATAACTTTATTTTTTCCTTTCCGAGAACACTGAAAGCGCTCTGCTGATCGCTGGCTAATCGAGATGATAGTGGGAAAGCCATTCGATCGAGCACCTCCTTTGTTGAAGAAGCTCCGCGGAGTTCTGCATTCGCCCGACCAGCAGTAAGCGGTTCTACGTAGATCGTCGTGTCGCGGTAGGCAATGTCGTAAATGGGGCGACTGGTTCGAACCCCCGCGACGAACCAAATGGCTACCAGAATGACTGCTGCTGCCCCGCCGCAGAGCAACCAGAACTGCGGGTTTCGAGCTGGTTCTGGAGAACGCTTGACGACAAGTTTCTCCGGAGATATTGGGCGGAAGCGCCGCAAATAGCTTTCGAACTCAGAATCATCGAGTGGCATTAAATTTTCTCCTCGGAGCACATTACCTCGCGCAATTTGCCTAACGCATATCGGTATCGAGATGCCACAGTGTTGGCACTAATCCCAAGAACATTTGCAATTTGTAAGAAAGTCAGTTCTCCCCATATGTGCAGAATGACAACTTCGCGCTGATCGGGAACGAGTTCCCCAAGCACGCGCTTAAGGTGTCGTTCGCCGGCGTAGTCGCGCTCGGGAGGCTCAAACCATGTTGATTCGAGATCTAGTGGCGCAATGCGCTGATGAACTTTGAGGTCGTTCAAAAGCTGGTTCTTAACACTGGTAAAGAGGTAGGCTTTCTGATCTACCGCATGGTCGATGTCGCCCCGCTGGAGGAGCCTGAGAAAGACCTGATGCACGGCATCTTGCGCGATGCTGCGATTCCCAACCATGGAAGTTCCAAATAAGACCAAGGCCGCGCCATTCTCCTGATATAGCCGCTCGATTTCACTGGTGGAGTGCACGTTGCGGTCTCAATGGTAAGACAACCGAAGTGGGAAGCTTTGTCTGAAGATTCTAAAAAAATGTTTAATTGGCAGTGCTTTACCCGAGCCAATCTGCTCTGATCAACGGCATTCCGCTTCGCCCGGTTAGCTTGCCGGATTGGAAATAATGCGCAGAGCCGGCGATGTAGAGCCGTCATATTCTGGCTTCGAGTTCGCCGCCAACCTCGATTGCTTTTTCCATGCTGGTCTGCCTGCGCCGCAGCCAGTGGCGTAGAGAGAGGTAGTAATGCTCGCGCGGGTGGTACTCGTGCAACAGCTCCTACGTAGCGGATTGACCGTAGACACCGCCCTGATCTCGACAGCCTGTACACGTCCTGCCAGCGCGCAATTAGTAGGCTCCGACTAGTCCTTGATGTTTACAGAGAAGTCTGCGCCCTCCCAACGGTTTGCGTCTGGCCAATAGAACGTGAAAAGCAAGGTGTGTCCAGGGTCCAGGGTGTTCGTCGGCAGGTCTGCGATATACATGCCCAAGCCTGTGTCTCTGGCCGAAATATCCTGCGAAGTTTGCCAGCCGTCGCTGCTCCAATGCACCATCGCGGGCGCCTGAACCGCAATGCGCAGAATCTTACCGGCGGGAACGACTCTGCACTTATTGTTGAAGCGCCACTCCCAATGCGCAGCTTTTTGCTTTCCAATCCGGTAACGCTTGACGGTCTGCGGCGGTTGGTCAAAGATTTTGCCGTCCTTAAGCGAGCGCACCAGCTTGATATATTCCGAATGCGCCCACACCAATGGGCACGCCGAACCCGAAGCCTTGCCAAAAAATAACTCGCGATCCGGAATTTCAGCCGCATCCCAGACCTGCTCAGGCAATAGCCGACTGCTATTCGAAGACAAGCTCATTGTGCGGAGCAGTTCTTCAGCACCGCTTTTATTTCCGGCATCAAGTTCGTAGTGAGCACGCTCTCCTGAAAGCAGAGGCCACGGACGCCCAATACCATTCCCGTCAAATGGCGAACCGTCGGTGTGCTCGCCATAGCCATCGTCGTTGTAGCGATACCAGCACGAGCCCTGAGGGAGCTTAACCTTTAGCAAGGCATCGACGACCTTGATAGTGTTAAGAATTCTCGGATCGTCGGCCGCGCGCAGCCCAAAGCGCACCAGCGCGAGAGCATCGGGACTGATAATGTGCGAGGCACTCTCGAGGTCCTGACCGGGCGGTCGATTCTTGATGGGAACGAATCCTTCAGTTGGCGAAGCGGCACAATCAGTATTCGGCGGGGCAATGCGGACGTAGTATCCATCGACGCCGATCTGCCGGGCCAGGTCACCATTGGTTGAATACGTCCAGCGCTCGATGTTTTCGTTCCAATTGTCGGCGAGTTCGCGAAGATACTTTGCATGCTCAGGTTCACCGATTGCATCGGCGATATCCGCGGCCGCGAGTAGTCCCGCAATTTCAACGGCCAGAGTGAATGGCGAATAGCCAGCATCCTCTTCCCACCGGTCCTGCTGCGTTACCGGCCCATTGCACGCTATAAAACTCGCGGCGCGCCGTACCATCGACGACCAACGCTTGATGTCTCCGAGTGCGGATGGGGCCTCGCGACGTAGAAGATCGACCAGCAAGATGGGAAACGCGGCTTCATCCATCTGCGATCCGCCCCAATAGGCGCGGCCGTCCAGCCACATGTTCTGCGGCCAGTGCCCGTCCGCCTCTTGCGTGGCTTCTAAGTAATGAAGAACACGCATGGCATCGCCCACCGCGCCCGCAGCCAGAAAGCCGCCGGCGGTTTCGACAAGATCACGCGGCCATACCAGGTGATATCCGCCAAGGTCTTCATCGCCTTTGTTGAAGCCCCACGGGATAGAAAGACTTGCGATGACGCCGCCGAGAAAATCTTTGGATTCATGGGCGCGCAGCATGGCTGTGCTAGCGCGATAAAGATCGGGCTCAGCGCTGCGATCAAGTGGCATAAGCATTTTTTGCCAATTTTTCCACTGCGAAACATAATCGCGAAGGAGGGCGTTGTAATCATCCAGCAAACTGGCGCGCGCTTGCTCGGCTGCCTCCGCCCAAATTCCTCCGAAGCCGAGTGCAAGAACAAATTCGCCGTCGCTGGCTGCAAGATCAATCTCTCCAGTGAGCGCAACATTGCCATTTTCCGCACGTGGGTATTCGTGCGTAAGCAGAAAATTGCTTGCGAGGTCCTGCCAACCATCGGAGTAGCCGGCAAATCCGGCAGACATTTTCTTCCAGGGAGTTGAGCACGCAAGTGCCAGGGCAAGGCCGCCAGGGAACTCGGCAAACAGCATGGGAACGCCTTTGTAGTCGCCGATCCAGCCGGTGTTGTGGTCGCCGAAATTGCCGAGGTGAGGCGCGAGTAGAGCGTAGAGGTGATACTTCGACTTCTCATCTGGATTCAGTGCCGCAAATCGCGTCTTCTGCAGAACGACGTGCCGGTGCGGGTCAGCAAAAACTTCTTTTTCAATGCGGTATTTGCCCCCAAGTTCTGTGTTAACCAGACGAAATCCCGGAACGCCGGGCTCGAAAGGAGCAACTTCAAATTTGCAGTGGCGCTTTTCTTCGGAGAAAAAACTCTTGCCGTCGGTGACGAGCAGGCCCATGTCTCGGGTACAAGCCATATCGACGCGAGGGAAATAAATTTCATTGAGGATGCCGTGGCTCAGCGTGAACCATACGCGACTGCTGCGATTCAGCGCGGTGCCAACGCCGCTCTTGGCGCTAGACGTCCAGCGCGGCGGAATGCCCGGCCATCCAGGCGCGGTAAATCTTGAATCGCTCACGGTAACTTCAGGCCCCAGCCTTCCCGGAAAAGATCATTTGGAAATTGGAATAGTATCAGGCAGAGTTAACCGGCCGGAATAAAGTGCCATCCCGACTACGGCATCCACACCCATCTGGTGCAGATGCTCAATTTCTTCAGAAGTTGCAATGCCGCCGGCGGCGATGAGCTGTTTGCCGGTGGCTTCGCGCAACGGCCGGATCGCGTCCAGGGGAAGCCCAGTCATCAGACCTTCAGTGTCAATGTGAGTGTAGAGAAAAGCGCAACAGAATGGATCGAGAGCCTGGATCATTTCGAGCGG
>QHZX01000193.1 GCA_003224835.1 Acidobacteriota bacterium
TCTTCGATCGCGGCCTGACCTCCACACCCAGATTGCCGCCGGCAATGGCTTCGGACAACGTCGCCATTTCTTTGAGGTAGGAAATCATGGCGTCAAAGGTTCGCCCCAAGTGCCCAATCTCGTCGTCTCGCTGAATATCGATCTTGTGGTCGAGGTCCCCGGCCTCGCCGATCTGTTTCGCCACTTGCATAAGATCGGCCAACGGACCCGTAATCGATCGCGCAGTTTGGTATGCGATGAAAATTCCCAGCGCCAGCGCGATCAGAGTGCTCAGCGAGGCGATCACGATGATCTCCGTCCCGGCATCGTCATCCGACTTGCGCCGCTTCTCCACCAGGTTCTTGGTTTCCTGGTCCGCTTGGTTCAGGTAGTCGGTTGAGGTCCTCACCCAGGACGAGGCGTCTTTCTGTAGATAGTAGATTTGCAGGTCAGCCACAGTGGCGTTGCCGGAATCTACTTCCCGGCGCTTCTGGAGCATAGGTTGTGCAAACTCGCTGGTCCACGCGCTCTCATTTTTTGCGACGCTTTCGAGGGCCGTCCGCTGCTGGTCGGAGCTGACCAGCTTCTGGCTCTTCATCAGGTACTGATTAAGCTGACGAATCCCTTCATTCATGCGTTCTATTTCACGCGTGTCTCCGCTCAACAAATAGTTGCTTAGATAAAGCCTGTTCTGCATCA
This sequence comes from Acidobacteriota bacterium, assembly GCA_003224835.1. GTDB lineage: Bacteria > Acidobacteriota > Terriglobia > Terriglobales > Acidobacteriaceae > Gp1-AA145. The sequence goes on from QHZX01000193.1 coordinate 679, forward strand.
TCTGGAAACGGATGCTGTCTGTAATCTCCGACATTTCGAGCGCCTGAGCAGCGCTGGCTTTCGTGCTCCGCTCGCGATAGATCGCGGCCAGGATCACGCAGAGTAAAAGCACTACCATCAGCAGAACGGCGCCGAAGCGCACGTAGAGTTGTTTGGTGATAGACATGAATGTGGCTCCAGTGTTTCGCCTTCACTGCGACCGCTAATTGCCCGGCTGCAGAACAATTTCAAGAGTGCCCGTGGTTTCAGCGTTGGCAGGAGCGAACTTCCATTTTTTCACTGCATCCACTGCAGCCGTCACAAGAATCGGGTGACCACCGATTACTTTCGTTTCCTTCACACTCCCGTTGGGAGAGACGACGACCTGCACTCTGACGGTGCCGGTCAGCCCCATCTTCCGCGCAATCGCCGGGTATACAGGAGCGACCCTGGTCCGCACCTTGCGTTCGGGCGAGACTTGAGCTAAGCCGCAGGTCGGAAGGAGGCTGATGGCGAGGGTCGCCGCGGTCAATGAGGCGGTTAACAGAATTGCCAAGCGACGTGGTGGAGTTCGGACGGTGCGCGGCAGAGACACGATTTCCTCAAGGGGAGGAATTCTGTATGCAACGCCGTTGCCAGTACCGACCGAGTTTAACTTGTGGTGTGGAACTCTGTTTTGTTCGACTTGTAAGGAAGCGCTCGGTGCGGCGGACTTACACCTCGACTAAATCGTCTCAAAATTGTAAGACGCCTGTCTCAGAAGGACACTGTCCACTGTATTACGAAGTTGGATAACCCGAACCAATCCAAAACTGCCTTTTCGCTTGACTCAAATTGAGATCGCAAGATAGAGTCCCATTTATCAACAACTTGGAAGAAATTCCAGCTGCGGTAGGGAGCTAATTACGGGCGCCGAACAAATCCTGGGATCACCAGCCGAAAGAACCAGCGCGGAGAATCGCGTCCAAGACTTGCTGCTGGAGTTTTCCCGCGCGGCCTTTAGTGTAGAGCCGGATTCCAATCTGTTGGTCGAATCGTTCGCGAACCGATTGCGGGCATTGCTCCGTACTCCGCTAGTCTGCGTCCTGGGACGTGAACCGAGCGGCTTCGAGTTGTGGGCACTGGCGACCGAGGATCCGGCTGCGAGCGTTTCGGTGCGGGCCCGGCAGGATCGTAAAGGACTGCATTTTGCCTCCGACATAGCCAACCGCGCGTTGCAGGCCGGCGAACCCATCACCGTAGCAGTCAACCCAGCTTCGCACTTCTTGGGCGACATAGTCCCTGCGGGTACTTTGCTGGCAGCTCCGTTTCGCACCTCAAGCCGACAAGGTGCGGTACTGGTGTATCCGCGGCGTGAAGGCGCGTTCAGCGCGGAAGAAAAAAAACTGCTGCCGATTATAACCAGTTTCGCCGCCGTTGCCATTTCGAATGCGGAACTCTATAACACGGCGAGGGCACAGGCAGAGGAGCTTCATCATATTGTCAGCATCGCTTCCGAGCTTGGTTCGATTTCAGATCTCGAAGAGTTCATGGGCCGGTTCATTCAGCGGGCGAGCAGCTTTCTAGGCTTCCAGCGGGCATTCGTCGGATTGTTTGAAAATGGCAAGCTTCAGATTCGCTGGAGTTTTCAGAATGGAAAGCACGGCACCGCTGGATACGTCATTCCCGATGGCGTGCTGACGCGCGCCATTCTCAATAAAGAAGTCTTCTGGTCCGATGACACTTCCCAGGTTCCCGAAACGAATGCGCAAGTTCTATCCGAATTTGATGTTCGGCAACTGCTCGCCGTACCGCTATTGAGCACGAGGGGGGACGTTCTCGGAATTTTTGGTGTCCTGGATCAGCGCGAACAGTTGCCCATTTCGCAGGAAGACATTCGTCGTACTCAGGCGCTTACCGGACACATGACCGCTGCGCTTGAAGTCAGCCGGAACCTGCTGCTCTCTGAAGAACACCGTAGGCGCTCGGAATCACTAACCAATCTAGCGCTGGAGAGTTCTCTGTTACGAGGGCCGGCGTTCGCGCGAAACATCCTGGAACGCGCGGCAGAGATGATGCAGGCGACCGACGCGGCCTTAGTCATTCAGAATGGAGGCACTGCCTCCGTGCTGGTAATGCATTGCCTGGTTGGCGGAGAAAATAAGGAATTTGAGAGAAAGTTTGCTAGTGCCGTGCTTGCCGCATTATCCGCTTCACAGGATGCGATCCTCACAACAAGTGTCCGCGACTTGTTGGGCGAGGAATTAGCGAACCAGACCGATTGGAAGCAGATCATTCTCGCCAGACTGAACGGAGGGTCTGGAGACCTGTTCGGCGCTCTGTGCCTCGCCAACCGTCAACCCTCGTTAAGTTCCGAAGATCAACAATTGCTGCAAGCTATTACAGGACAGGCTTCAGTTTCGCTGGAAAATTCGCGATTCCTGACCAGCATCGAGCAGGCGAATCGGCACTGGATCGAAATCTTCGACTCCATCTCAGACTTTATTGTTGCTCACGATGAATCTGGAAACGTCTTGCGCGTCAATCGCTCCCTGGCGGACTTCGTAGGCGTGGCGCCCCAGCAACTGATTGGCCTGAATATAGCCTCACTGCTGGCCATTGGCGCCAGTCCCTTGCCGAGGGCCTGTCCTTTTTGCCGCTCCACCGGAGATTCGATCGATGAGTATGTACATCCCGTGCTGGAGCGGACGTTCTTGGTTTCAAGTTCGCAAGTACACAACGCCACCAGTGAAGGCCTTCAGACGATTCACGTATTGAAAGATATTACCGACCGCCGGGAGGCCGAACGCCGTTACCGTGAACTATTCGACAATATTCAGGAAGGCTTGTTCTTTTGCAGTCCGGACGGCAGGTTCATCGAAGTGAACGAGGCATTGGTGCGCATGCTCGGCCGCAGCAGCCGCGGCGAGTTGTTGCATTGTGATCCGCGGCAGGAAGTTTTTCCTTCGCCGGAGCAGCACGAGGCGCTGTTTGCCGATATGGAGCGGCAAGGGCATTTGCGCAATCGTGAAGCGGTACTCAAACGTAAAGACGGCAGCTTGGTCTACGTGCTGATCAATGCCTTTGCGGTTCCCGGAGCGCACGGGCAAGTTTCTCAGTATCGCGGCCTGATGCTCGATATCAGCGGGTTAAAAGCGTATCAATCCGAGTTGCAGAGGGAGCGCGACTTCTCCGGCAAAATTCTGAATAACACCCAGAGTCTGATTCTTGTGGCTGATACCGCGGGTCTGGTGAGTTACGCAAATCGACGATGGCAAGGCATGGGTTACGAGCAGACGGAGATTTTAGGCAAGCCTCTTGAATCTTTGATTGCGCCTTCAAGCGCTGACGCATTGCACCAAGCCTATGCTGCGGTCTTGTCCGGCAACCAGGTTGACAATCTCGAATTACAAATCCTGCGGGTGGACCACCGGCCAGGCCAGTTCTCCGTCAACCTGAGTCCAATGCGAGATGATCAGGGGCAAGTCAACAGCATAGTGGTCGTCATGAGTGACGTAACTGACGCATCTTCTCTCCAATCCAAGCTGATGCATGCCGAGAAGATGGCCGCGGTCGGGCAGTTGGTTTCCGGCGTGGCGCACGAGGTAAACAATCCGCTAACCGCAATTTTGGGGTTCGCGGACCTGCTGATGGAGAATACTGACGTGCCGGAGAGCGCCCGCAAAGACCTGCGAGTGATTTTGCAGGAGGCACAGCGCACGAAGCAGATTGTACAAAACCTGCTCAGCTTCGCGCGCCAGATGCCGCCACAGCGCAAACCTGTCCAATTGAATCCCATTCTGAAGCGCACGGTTCAGTTACGTTCTTATGACTTGCAGAGCCGCGGCGTTTCGGTAACCGAAAACCTTCGTGATCACCTGCCGTTTATCATCGGCGATTCCCACCAACTGCAGCAGGTGTTCTTGAACATCCTGAACAATGCTTACGACGCTGTGCGGGACAAAACCGAGGGACCGCGTATCGAGATATCGACCGCCTGCAAGGATGACCACGTGGAAGTAACGTTCCGCGACAACGGTTCTGGAATCAGCCAGCCGGAACGCATATTTGATCCTTTCTTTACTACGAAGCGAGTTGGCGAGGGAACTGGCTTGGGCTTGAGCATCTGCTACGGAATAGTCAAAGAACACGGTGGCGAGATTCTTTGCTCGAACAATTCTGATGGCGAAGGCGCCACGTTCAGCGTCCGTTTTCCGGCCGTGCGCGAACTCGCATCCATTTCCGCGATCGCTGGAGTCACTCACACATGAGCGCGCCTTCATTGCAGCCTAAAGTTCTGCCCGTCCTGCTCATAGAAGATGAGCCGGCGGTGATGAGCTATGTACGCGCCGTACTCGAGCGCAACGGATACGCGGTAGTGTGCTGTGACTCCGGAGCCGATGGGCTGCGGCATTTGGCCGAGAGTGAATTCATGGGCGTGGTCTCCGATATGCGGACCCCGGGCGGAGTTGATGGCGCCGGTGTTTTTGCCTGGATTTCAACAAATCGCCCGGCCCTGGCCTCGCGGCTGGTATTCATAACCGGTGATGTGGCCAGCGAAGAAACCGTCGCAACGCTGCGCCGTACCGGCGTGCCCTGCGTGGAAAAACCATTCCGCGTACAACAGTTCCTTTCTGTAATCGAAAAAGCCGTGGGGAAACCTTTGTGACCGAGAACCTGGGAATTCGTTTCTTAGTAGTCGACGATGAGGAAAGTATTCGCGAACTATGTATCACTGTTGCTCGTGGCCTGGGGTTTACATGTATGGCGGCCGGCAATGGCCACGAAGCGCTGGCGCTCCTCGAAGAGAAGCCGGCGCACATTATTCTTACCGATTTGATCATGCCGCAGATGACCGGCATTGAATTTCTGGAGAAAGTGAGAAAAATCCTGCCACGGGCTGAGGTTGCAGTGATGACCGGCCACGGTTCGGTTGAAACTGCAGTGCAGGCGATGAAGCTTGGCGCCTACGACTACATCGCAAAGCCTTTTTCCGCAGTCGAGGAATTGCGTTTGTTCTTGCGAAGAATGGCGGACAAAGTTCAGTTGGTCGAGGAAAACGAATTTTTGCGCGAGTGTACCTACGCAGAAACCGAGCTTCACGGCATAGTCGGAGTTTCGCCCAAGATTCAAGACGTGCTGCGCATGATTGCGCGCCTGAAAGACACGCGCACACCGGTTCTGATCACCGGAGAAAGCGGAACTGGAAAAGAACTGGTCGCGCGCGCCATTCACTTCCGCGGAAACTTTGCCAGTCGGCCATTTGTCGCAGTCGATTGCGGGTCGCTGGTCCCAACTCTGATCGAGAGCGAACTGTTCGGACACGAGAAGGGAGCTTTTACCGGGGCGCTGCGCTCGAAGCCGGGCCTTTTCCAATCGGCCAACGACGGCACTGTCTTCCTGGATGAAGTTGGAGAATAGCCGCAGGAGATGCAGGCCAAACTTCTACGTTTCCTGCAAGAGAAGGAAGTGCGTCCGGTCGGCAGCAACAACAAAATCAAAGTGGACGTTCGGGTGATCGCGGCCACGAACAGGGATCTGGAAGCTGCGTATCGCGCCGGCGAGTTTCGCAAGGACCTTTATTTCCGGCTGAATGTGGTCACAGTTCATCTGCCCGCGCTGCGTGAGCGCCGTTCCGATATTCCCATGTTGACCCACTGGTTCCTTGAGCGCTACGCCAATGGTTCTGGTGCGCAGGTGACCTCAGCTGCTATGAAATGCCTGCTGCAATACGATTGGCCGGGCAATGTGCGGGAGCTGGAGAACTGCATCGAGCGGGCAGTTGCGCTTGGAGATGGGAAGATCATTGACGTGGGCGACCTTCCGCCAGCTGTTCTTTCTGCTGCGCCTGCCACGGAAATCCCCATAACCTCTGTTCAATCATCTCTATCATCAAATGACCTGGAAGATATAGAGCGGGCCACAATCCTACGTGTATTTGAGCAGGTGAATGGGGATAAAGTGGTTGCCGGCAAGATGCTCGGCATCAGCCGCGCTACCCTCTATCGCAAGTTGAAGCGGTATAACATCAGCCCTCGACCAGACCTGGGCGCGAGCCCGGGGATTCATTAGCGGCCTCGGCTCTCGATTTTCTATTTCAGATCAGAATTTCGAGATAAGCCATGCCTGGCTTCGAATTCGTGGAAAAACTCTTCCGCTGGCCGGGTTCTTCCTTTTCGAACGTCCTCCACGCCCTGGCGGATACCCTCTCGCGCATCCGCTCCTGCGGCGATGTCCAGCAGCTTCTGGTGTGCCGCTGCATCTTGCATGACGGGCTTCGCATTTACAGTTAGCATCACAGCACGTTTCCTATTTTTAATCTGTTTCAGAAATTCGGCGTGAAGCTTCATTTCAAAAGCCATTCTTGGTATTGCTTCCAGTCGTTATCAATGATCTGCTGCTTCTCTTTCGCGGGCAACTCTCGAAGGGCAAACATTCCTCGCTGAATGCACTGCGGATACTCCGCAGCGGCGAGAACATCCCTGTAATCGCGGGTGGCAGCGGAGATCCATTTTTGAAGGCTCTCTAAATCCCCTTGCGCCAGCTTTAGTGCAGCTACTTGTACACGCGCCAACTCTCTTGACCCGCTTTCTCGCGCATAATTGCCGAGCGTTTCCATCACGGGGTTGACGTGTTCTTTTGGAAAATCACGGCGAACGATCCTCTCAACGTCGCCCGCAGATACACATGCAATAGGCTGATTGATGGTTTGGCTTGTTCGCGTATTAGCAACGAGCCGTGAAATTCGAAGCCTCATGCGAACAAGAATTCCTTTGTTCTCAGTTCCTTAATCCTGTCTCTTAGCTTCGCCGCTTTCTCGAACTCGAATTTCTTCGCCGTTTCGCGCATTTCAACTTCAAGTTTCGCGATAAACGCATCGAGCTCTTCCTGATTCTTAAAATCAGGCAAGCCGTCGGCCTCTGCACTGGCCAATTCGGTGTAGTCTGCGTCGATCACGCCTGCTAAAGACATATCAAGCGGCCTCACGATGGATTCCGGAGTGATCCCGTTCTCCAGGTTGTAAGCTTCCTGAATCGAACGCCGCCGGTCGGTTTCGTTCATTGCTCGCTGCATCGAGTCAGTCATCCGATCAGCGTACAAAACTGCCCGGCCATTTAAATTACGCGCGCAGCGCCCGATAGTTTGAATTAGAGAGCCGCTCGACCGCAGAAAACCCTCTTTGTCTGCGTCGAGAATTGCCACCAGAGAAACTTCCGGCAAATCGAGGCCTTCGCGCAGCAGGTTGATTCCAATCAGCACATCGAATTCGCCGCGACGCAAATCGCGCAAAATTTTCACTCGCTCCAGAGTTTCGATCTCGGAATGCATGTAGCGGCACTTTACCCCGACTTCGCTGTAATATTCGGCCAGGTCTTCCGCCATCCGCTTTGTCAAAGTGGTGACCAGAACGCGCTCACCCCGCTCCACCCGCAGACGGATCTCATGCAGCAGATCGTCGATCTGTCCCTTCACTGGACGCACTTCAACCGGCGGATCAACCAGTCCGGTCGGCCGGATGATCTGCTCGACCACTACACCCGCAGACTTGGTCAACTCATACGGTCCCGGAGTCGCCGATACATAAATCACCTGGTTGGTGCGGTGTTCGAATTCTTCAAACGTCAAAGGCCGGTTATCCATGGCCGACGGTAAACGGAAGCCGTATTCAACCAGCGTAGATTTCCGCGAACGGTCCCCGTGATACATTCCGTGCAGCTGCGGCACGGTTTGGTGCGACTCATCGATGAACAGCAGGTAATCGCGCGAAAAATAGTCCAGCAGCGTTGGCGGTGGCTCGCCCGGCATTCTCCCCGTGAAATGCCGCGAATAATTCTCAATGCCGTGGCAGTAGCCGACCGACTTAATCATCTCCAGGTCATACATCGTCCGCTGGTGGACCCTCTGCGCCTCGACGATGTGTCCCTGTTGTTCAAGTTCCTTTTCCCACCACGCTAATTCTTCTTTGATGGAATCAACTGCCTTTGAGCGTGTCTCCGGCTTCATCACGTAATGCGTTTTCGGATAAATCGGCAAGCGCACATACTTCTGCTTGACCGTGCCAAACAGCGGATCGATTTGCGAGAGAGACTCGACGTCATCTCCCCAAAGTTCGATACGGTACGCCATGTCGTCATACGTCGGATAAATTTCGATTACGTCCCCCCGCACCCGGAATGTTCCGCGCCGGAAATCGCCATCAGTCCGCTCGTAAAGAATTTCCACCAGCTTTCGTGTAATGTCCTCGCGCTTGATCTTCTGGCCCTTTTCGAGAAACAGCAACATGCCGTAATACGCTTCCGGAGATCCCAAGCCATAAATGCAACTTACCGAAGCAACAATCAGGACGTCCTGGCGCTCAAACAGCGAGCGAGTCGCCGAAAGCCGCAACTTGTCGAGTTCATCATTAATGGTGGATTCTTTCTCGATATACAGGTCGGCCGCTGGAACGTACGCTTCCGGCTGGTAGTAGTCGTAATACGAAACAAAATATTCGACGGCGTTATGTGGGAAGAAATTCTTGAACTCGTGATAGAGCTGCGCCGCCAGGGTTTTGTTATGTGCCATGACCAGCGCCGGCCGGTTCGCCTGCTCGATGACCTTCGCCATGGTATAGGTCTTGCCGGATCCCGTGACCCCGAGCAACACCTGCTGCTGTTCGCGGTCGAACACACCACGAACCAGCGACTCAATCGCCGTGCCCTGGTCGCCCTTTGGTCTGTAGTTGCTTACGAGTCTAAAATCCATGCTAGAGAAAAGCTCAGTCGGGCCACAGTTTGAGTGCAGACCGAAAGACCGCCCCTACAGGAAGGAATTTTCCCTGTCGAGCATCTCTAAATTATAACGTGGACGAAAAAGGCGGCGGGTGGCCTGAATTAACTCGCGAAGTGGCAGCGCTGCTTAATTTGGCAGTTTGAAAATGATGGTGATCTGGGTTTCAATTTGCACCGGTTCAGCGTTCAACAAAAACGGCCGGTACTTCCACTGGCGAACCGCATCAACAGCGGACTTGGTCAGCATTGAGTCACCGCTCAACACCTTCACCTTGGTTATGTCACCGGTTTTGCTGATTGTCGCCAACATTTCTACAGATCCCTGTTTGCGCAATTGCAATGCCGAGCGCGGATACAGCGGCGCGATTTTCTTTATCAGCAATCCCTGAGAAACCCCTTGCGAAATTTGCAGCGTTTCTGGGACCGCGTTTGGCACGACTACCTTGCTTGGCATGATTCCGGCCAGCGCTGAATCCGATGTCGCGGAATTTGGAATCTCTATCGACGGCGGTGCAAGCGATTGGTTCTCCGAGGAAGCCGCCGGCTTCTGGTGCACTTTCAATGGCACAGGCTTCGAAACTACGGTGATGTCGGAGTCGGAAGTCTCTGTAGACGGACCAACTTCGATGGTTTCTTTGGCCGGGAAACCTTCGGGTGCCGCAGTTGCGTCCCCTGTGTTGGGGCTGTTCGCAGGAGCAGGAGCAGAACCAATCCCAGACGAAGTGTCGGCCGGCGCCACCACAGTCGGTGGATTAACCTGCGCAGGCTCGTTTCCCCCTGTTACTTGCGGCGGGTTCGCAGGTGTCCCGGTATCGACGGCTGGAGCAAGACGGTGAATGAATCGCATCGGCTGCAGTTTCTGCCAGCCGAAATAGCCTACCGGAACCAGAACGACCAGGCACAGCACCACCCAGAACATTTTGTTTCCATCACGGCTTCTGCGGGAAGATGGCTGCGCATACGACGCAAAGGTCGGGACTCGAATGGCCCGAGGTTCGGGATAGTGCTTCTGCGGAACGATCGTATCTTGCGAGGCCAGAGGCGCCGCATTTTTAATTGGCCCTGCCAATTTTGCCCTGAAGTCAACCGTTCCGGGCTTTGGCAATTCGGGCGCCATCGCCGGCGCGGCTGCGGCTGCACTCGGAACTGGTCCCGCGAATCGGTCACTAGCTTGCGGCAAGGGCGTGAAACTCTGCTCCGCTGGCCCAGGTTTGCTGATGAGAAAATCCGGCATTGATTCACGCGGTTTCTTCTCTTCGCCATCATTCGGCTGGGCTTTGTCCTGCTGGGCTTCGAACAGCGATGTCGGAATCGCCGCGGCTCTGACGTTAGCTGGTTGTTCGACGCTGGCCGCCGCCGCGGGAATGTTGGCGACCGAAGCGGGCGCCGCTGCTGCCTTTGGGCTTGGTGCTGGGGCAAAAGCCTGGCGAACGGTTTCTGCCGGCTCAAATGCTGCTCGCGGTTTTGCTTCGCCCTTCCGCAAGAGGCCCCTTGCCACGCGTAATGTTCCTTTGGACTGCTCAATGTTAATCGGCTTAGTCAGCACCAGGTTTGCGCCGATGCGGAATGCCTTGGCGACTCCCATTTGCCCTTCGACAACCGCCACGCATAAAGAGCTGTGATTCAAGGTCGAGTTACGCGCACCCTTGAACAAGAGCGCCGCATTCTCCTCGTTTGAGCAGTCCACCACCACCGCGTCAAAGGCTTCATCCGTGAGTTTCTTTACCGTGAAGAACGGCTCGAGCGAGAGTTCAACTGTGAAATCCAGTTCGCTGAGTACTTGCGTGACCAGGCGCGCCGCGGTCTCATCTGGGCAGAAAAGTAGGGCCCGGTAGCTCATATTGCGATGGTAGGTACACTGGTGTGTACCAGCAAGTTACTGACGTAATTGGGTAATGAGCGAAAATCGACCCTCAAACTCGCGAATTCCTTTGTGGCTCAAAGTTGCCTGGACCATCTGGTTATTAGTGTGGGCGCCGGTCTATTGGCGACAATACGGAGCGCAAAACTTTCTGTACTTCTGCGATCTGGGGAATCTACTGATAGCAGTTGGACTGTGGGCCGAAAGTCGGCTGATTCTTTCCTGGCAAGCGGTGGGTCTGCTTCTGTTCCAGACTCTTTACGCGCTCGACCTGATTGGCGCTGGCTTATTGGGGCGGCATTTCATCGGTGGCACGGAGTACATGTTCGATCCCAGAGTGCCGTTCTTTGCGCGGTTGATGGGGCTCTACCATTTGGTTGTGCCGCCGCTGCTGCTATGGGCGGTGCGCCGTCTCGGCTACGTTCCGGAGGCATGGAGATGGGCCACGTTTACTGCCCTGACGGTGGTGCCAATCAATTTTTTCTGGCGGCCGCAGTACAACGTGAACTGGGCCAGAGGAATTGGACACGAACAGCACGTGCTGCCGGACTGGCTGTACCTTGCGGGATATCTGATCCTGGTTCCGCTGGTGGTTTACTGGCCGACCCACCTGGCATTGAAACGATGGACAAGGACTCAGGCTTCGACTGAGAATTGAAATTGTCGAGCTAGTTCCTCAGCGTCTTGCCGCTCTTCAAGGTGTACTGAATTCTTTCCTGGGTCTTCTTCTCACCACAAAGTGATTTAAATCCTTCGCGCTCGAGATCCAAAATGTACTGCTCGCTTACCGGAGTGCCAGGAGTCACGTTTCCGCCGCACAAAACTTCGGCCACTTTGGTTCCGATCTTCACTTCGTACTCCGTGATGTATTCACCCTGCCGCATCAGGTGGATACCCATCTTCAGCGCCGCGAGAATGTTTTCTCCCGGAGCCGGAATGTCGGTGCGTTGCTGTGGCGGCTCGTAGCCTGATCGCAAAAGCTCGAGCGCGCGTTCTTTTGCATCTGTCAGGACACGGTCGCGGTTCATCGTGATGCGGTCAGAAGCGGATAGCAGGCCCAGACTGCGCGCCTCGTACGCCGATGTCGATACTTTGGCCATCGCGATTGCCTCAAATGTACGCTTCATGGCTTCCATCAGTTCGACGGATTCTCCGCGTCCGCCAGGCCGGATGGTGCTGGCGCTATCGATTGCCCGCAGCAACATCTCTTTGCATCCGCCGCCGCCTGGTAAGAGCCCGACTCCAACCTCGACCAGTCCCATATAAAGTTCGGCGTGTGGTTGCCGCGCCGCCGCATGCAGCGACATTTCAACTCCGCCACCCAGCGTCATCCCAAAGGGCGCGACCACCACCGGCTTTGGCGAAAACTTGATGGCATGAGTCATGCCCTGAAAGGCGCGGATCGCGAGATCAACTTCATCCCACTCTTCTTCCTGCGCGCTCATCAGCAGCAGCATGAGGTTGGCGCCGACTGAAAAATTAGGCGCGTCATTCGCGATAACGAACGCTTCGAAATTCTCGCCCGCACCGCCAGGCTTAAGCGTCTGCGAGACCAGTTGAACGATATCGGACCCGAGCGTATTCATCTTGGAATGGAATTCGATGCACCCCACGCCGTCTCCCAGATCGACTAGCGATGCTCCTGAATTTTTCTTCACCACGCCCTTGGATTTTTTTGCTGCTGCAACCGACCACACGCCAGATGGGACTGCAACCGGTTTATAGGTCGCGCTCGTCAGATCAAAATAAGCACGGCCTGAAGGTGCTCTAGGATCATCCTCGTACCAAGTCTTCTTTCCCGACGCCAACAGTTTTTCCGCGTTCCCAGCGACAGGCCGTCCGTCCTTCTTCATCCGTGCTACCGTGGCTTCGACTCCAGCCGCATCCCACAGCTGAAACGGTCCCAGCTCCCAATTAAAGCCCAGGCGCATCGCGCGATCGATTTCGACGACGTTGTCAGAAATTTCCGGAATACGGTTCGCCGAATAGGTCCACAAGTCGGAAAGCGCAGACCACAGGAATTGCTCATCTTCATTCTTTCCGGGGCCGCCAATCAAAGCTCGAATTCGCGCCACCGGATCGTCGATATTTTTAGCTGTATCAAGCGAAGCGAATCGGGCCTTCTGCCGCGGACGGTACTCCAGTGTCTTCCAATCGAGACCAAGACGTTCATCGTCCCCTGCGCCCTTTTGCTTCTTGTAAAAACCCCCGCTGGTCTTATCGCCCAGCATCTTTCGCTCAAGCATCTGGCGGAAGAAATCGGGCAGCTTGAGATCGCTGCGCTCGTCGTGCGCGTTCTCGGTCATATTGCGAACGACGTGCCCCAGTATGTCCAGCCCTACCAGGTCGAGCGTGCGAAATGTTGCTGATCGTGGCCAGCCTAGTGCAGGACCAGTCAAGGCGTCCACTTCTTCGATGGTGAGATCGAGCTCCTGCATCAGACGCATCACATTGAGCACGGAAAACGTCCCGATTGAACATCAGCAAAGTTCGAAACGGCTTCAATAAGCGCGGGGTCGCTGTCCGGCGTGGGAATGATTTCCAGCAGGCGCATGTACCGCGGGGGATTGAAAAAATGTGTGCCAAACCAAGAGCGACGGAAATCGTCAGAGAATCCTTCCGCAATCTTTGCCACCGGTAGGCCGCTGGTGTTGGTAGTGATGATGGTTCCCGGTTTGCGTAACTGCTCGACTTTTCTGAGCAGAGTCCGCTTGATCTCCAGGTCCTCGACTACTACCTCGATGATCCAGTCGACTTCGGCAACCCGCTTAAGGTCGTCTTCGAAATTTCCCGGTGTGACCAACGATGCAAGTGGCGACTCAAAGAACGCGGCCGGCTTGGCCTTCCGGGCAGCCTCGAGCCCGGCAACAGCAATCTTGTTTCGCGAAGACGCGTCGGCTCCCGGCGGAACAATATCGAGCAGCAGACTCGGAATGCCTGCATTCGCCAGGTGCGCGGCGATGCGCGATCCCATAGTGCCAGCGCCCAGAATTGCCACTTTATGGATTCGTTTCATGTGTCTTGAAATTGCAGTTATTCAGTAGACCACAACGAACATTCTTCGGCTACGTTGAAGGCGGCGTCACAACGTTTTAGGGAAGCTTATCGACAACCCAGTCATTTCTGCCGCTGCGCGTGATAATTACAGTGCAGGCGTGTGGATGCGACGGAGCTCTGGACGCGCCAAACAGAATTACCGGAAACTCATAGGCTGCAGATCTGAGGCGCTTGCCACGTGCAATTTCGTACGCTGCATCCGGACCGGGCGAGAAAAAGCTCTGAAGCTTGTCCGGCGAGGCCTTCTGCCGCGCCGAATCGCTCAGCATTACGATTCCGGTTTCGTGGTCCTCGGCTTGCCACGCATGCAGAAATCGGTTTGCCGCGGCCAGCGCTGAACCATACGACGGATCAATCGTCCGCGAAACCCTCTTATGCTGATGCGCGAATGAGGGCGGACAAATTGAAACAACGAGTAGAAGAGAAATGATGGCCCGGCTCATGGACTCATTTTCATCCGAAGTTGGCTTTGGGAAAAGAAACCAGGGAGGTTCCTGAGAAAAGAAGGGCTGTCGTTTAGCTGTTCTCTATTCTGATCATTTTGTCATCCAGAAGCGCTTGAGCGTTGAGGAGTCTCGCATCAGAAAAGCAGATTCCTCGGACCTGAAGGTTCTCGGAATGGCAGAAATTTGCTAAGCGATCAACTTGGCCAGCAAGAACGCCGCCGCTGCTGCCACTCCTCCGATCAACATCGTCTGAACCGCGCTGCGTAGCGCTCTGGCTCCGGTGAATTTGCCTTTGATAAATCCGAAAATACCCAACGCCGCCAACGTGACGATTGCCGAGACTATCAGCCCGCGATAAGCATTGCCCAACACGACATACGGCGAAAGCGGAATCAACCCGCCCGCGATGTACGCCGCGGCAATTGTGGCAGCGCTGGTTACGGCCCTCTTGGGCTCCGGTGGCTCCAGGCCGAGTTCGAAGCGCATCATGAAATCTACCCATGAATCAGTTCGCAGGCTCAACGCGTCCACAATCGGCTTGCTTTGTTCTGCGGTCAATCCGTACTCCTGAAAGACGTAACTGACCTCGGCTTTTTCCTGCTCGGGAATCTCTTCAACCTCACGATATTCGCGCGCCCGTTCCTGTTCGTAGTGCTCCGCGTCACCCCGCGCCGCCAGATAGCCGCCGAGGCCCATGGCAATTGAGCCGGCTGCAATTTCAGCCAGACCGCCGATCACAATCAAGCGCGTATTCGCGACCGCGCCCGAAAGTCCCGCTGCAAGCGCGAATGGGACGGTCAGCCCGTCCGACATGCCAATCACCATATCGCGGACAAAATTGCCGGAGGTGAAATGCTGCTCCACATGGGTACGCGCCATCAGGGTCGTTCCTCCTCTGCGTGCGAATTCAAATACTCGCGGGCCAGCCGGATTACATCCCGCTCGCCCCGGTAAGCCAGCTCGCGCTCAGCCCCTTCCAGCGGAATCCATTGCGCGCGCTTCACTTCAATACGCATCTCAGGTGAAACATCGTCGATATTTCCTGACTCGTAACGCAGCAGGTAGAAGCTGACGATCTTAAATACCCTCTGGTTGTCTCCCCAGCTGCGGACGTACATGTATTTGATATCGCTGAGTTTGGCGAGAATACTACCAGTAAGTCCGGTCTCTTCGCGGACCTCGCGAACCGCCGTCTGGGCAGGCTTTTCGCCGGAATCGATCAGGCCCTTGGGAAGCGCCAGTACTTCTTTGTGACGTTTTTTGTCACTTTGGCCGACAATGGATGCCTCTCTTTGCGGTTCGATGACCGCCAGTTCCCACCCTTCAGGCGTGCTCCGCACCAGGACTCCGCCGGCCGAAATCTCTCGTAACATCGACCCAAATTATCAGGAACAAACGGCTTCGTCACGTGTTGTAAATATTGTGACCTACGGTAACTTCCCGCCGCTCCTGAGTGAAGAACTCCAGGGGCAAGCGGCATCTAATCTGCTGTAAGTAGGAAGTGGCGACCGGAGGCCCGGCTTTATGGCCATAAGGGGCTTAGACAAAATCGTACGCTCGGTGCGGGCCTTTGGGCGCAGCATCTCGGGGATACCGGTTTCGGCTCCGGCCTCGTCAATTCCATCTATTGGTCTCGCTCTTGGCGGAGGCTTCGCCCGCGGCATCGTCCACGTCGGCGTTTTAAAGGTACTCGAAGAGGAAGGAATTCCAGTAAGTTTCGTGGCCGGAACCAGTGTGGGCGCGCTGATTGGTGCTGCCTATTGCAGCGGCGTGACACCGGCCGAATTAGAAAAGATCGCTGACCGCGTGCGTTTCCGCGATCTGGCGCGTTGGACGCTATCCCGATACGGCTTTGCGACCAATCTGCGGATGATCACTTTTCTGAAGAAGATCCTTAAAGTCCACACCTTCGAAGAATTGCAAGTTCCGCTGGCTGTAACTGCAACGGATTTTGGATCGGGCGAAGGCGTGGTGTTCCGCACCGGTCCGTTGATTGATGCCGTGCGCGCCAGCTGCGCTTATCCCGGAGTTTTCCTTCCGGTCAAAGTTAACGGACGGCTGCTGGTCGATGGCATGCTTGCCCACTCCTTGCCCACAAAGCCCGCGCGCGACATGGGGGCGGGTAAAGTTCTTGCGGTGAGCTTGAGAAGCCACTGGAAGAATAGCGAAGGCCCGCGCCATATTTTCGACGTCATCGGTCAATGCTTCTCGATCGCCCAGGACGTAAACTGTGCCCAAGCGCGCAGCTGCGCCGACCTGGTAATTGAGCCTGATGTCACCGGCTACCGGTATGACGATTTCGAGCGCAGCGCTTCTTTGGTCAGCATCGGCGAAGAAGCTACCCGCGCCGCGATCCCCGCAATTCGTAAGTGGCTTGAAGTTGAAAAAGCGAAGCACGTAATGCCGGCCACCGCGATGAGCGCGTCTCTGGAGCCAGTTTCCCCTAAGTAATTACCTCTTTGCGTACAGACGCGGCAGCAGGAAACCGGCGCGGCTCTTGTGATCGGCGAACTCTTCCGGAAAGGCTGCAGCTAGAATGTTTTCCTCCCGTTTCGCCTTGATCAAATAATTGGTAAACAGCAGCACAAACGCCAGCACGCCGCGCCATTGGTTCACA
>QHZX01000194.1 GCA_003224835.1 Acidobacteriota bacterium
GCAGTTCCTCAGTGAAGACGTCGCCTTTAAGCAGGAAGGCATGATCTTTTTCAAGGGCATCCAGCGCGTCTTCAAGTGAGCCCGGCATCGATGGGACCTTTGCCAGCTCCTCTGGACCGAAATCGTAAATATCCTTATCCAGCGGTTGGCCGGGATCGATTTTGTTTTCGACGCCATCGAGTCCTGCCATCAACATAGCTGCGAATCCCAAGTAGGGGTTGCAGCTGGGGTCAGGCGGCCGGAACTCAACACGCTTGGCTTTCGGCGATGCCGAGTACATCGGGATACGGCAGGCTGCCGAACGGTTGCGGCGCGAGTATGCCAGGTTTACCGGAGCTTCAAAGCCGGGCACCAGGCGCTTGTAGGAGTTCGTAGTCGGAGCGATGATCGCGGCCAGCGCCGGGCCATGCTTGATCAAGCCTCCGATGTACCACAACGCCATCTGCGAAAGTCCCGCATATCCGTCGCCGGCGAAGAGCGGCTTGCCAGCTTTCCACAATGACTGGTGCGTGTGCATAAAACAACATGTGGTCGGCGGAGTTGACTAGCGAATCGTATTTGAGATCGATTTCCGTCTGGCCCCCGGTCGCCACTTCATGGTGATGACACTCAACTTCGAGGCCGCACTTTTCCATGGTCATAACCATTTCACTGCGCAGGTCCTGGTAATGATCCATCGGCGGCACCGGGAAGTAGCCTTCTTTGTAGCGAGGGCGGTATCCGAGATTGTTGGCCTCACGTCCCGAATTCCAACGGCCTTCTTCCGCGTCAATGAAATAAAAACCGTGCTGCTCGCGCTGATCGAAGCGAATGTTATCGAAGATAAAGAACTCAGCTTCGGCGCCGAAGTAAGCGGTATCGGCCATACCGGTCGAGGCTAGATAAAGCTCAGCCTTCTTCGCAATGTAGCGCGGATCGCGGTCGTAACGCTGCTTTGTGACGGGATCGATGACGTCGCAAACCATCACTAGCGTGGGGACCTCGGTGAAGGGATCCATCATGTGGGTGTTCGCGTCTGGAATCAGCAGCATGTCGCTTTCGTTGATCGCCGCCCATCCGCGAATAGAAGACCCATCCATACCGAAACCTTCTTCGAATGAATCAGCACTCAGCTGATTGATGGGGTAGGAAACGTGTTGCCACAAGCCTGGCAAATCCGTGAAGCGGAGATCGAGTAACTTGGCTCCGTTTTTCTTCGCGAACTCCAGGACAGTTTTTGCATCCGCCATTTGGAAAGCTCCTTTAGGAAGTCGGGCGACACCCGGGAAATTTATTTGGACACACTACGTCAGCCATACGCGCGAACCATCAGACTTTCTGGGAATCTGGAGAATTGTACACCTGCTACAATCGTTCAAACCTGCAGGTTATCCACAGTCTAGTTGTGGCGGAAGAAGGTAGGAAATTGATTGTTTTTATGGGCAGGATAATCCCCAGTTATGCGGATACAAGCATTCAGCGCTTTGCAATCAGCATTCAGCCAGACAATCGCGGCGCAGGCAATTGGCGACCGATGTTTTAGCCGAATGCTGAGTGCAGACTGCTGAATGCTCTATGGACTTCGATCAGCTAGAAACTTTCATTGAAGTTGCGCGGCTGCTGAGCTTTTCACGGGCGGCGGAAAAACGTTTCCGCACGCAACCGGCCATCTCGTCGCAGATCCGTTCGCTGGAAGAAGAAGTTGGCGCGAGACTCCTCGACCGTTCCGGCGGAAAAGTTTCAATAACAGCATCCGGCAAACTGTTCTTGAAATTTGCCGAAGATACGCTGGATGCCCGCAAAGCCGCCGTGACGTCGATTGCTGAGACCGAGCGCGTGCCTCGCGGTGAAATTGTTGTAGGCGCAAACGAAGGAACTTGCCTTCACATCCTTCCGGAGGTGTTTGCCGAGTTCAAAAAGCAATATCCGGATGTGTCGGTGAATATTAAGCGCGCTGACTATTCGAAAGTGCTCGAGTCGGTGATCGATAACTCAGTCGATTTCGGAGTGATTTCGCTTCCTGCTAACGACAACCGGTTGACTGCGGTCCTGATTCATAAAGATGACCTAGTCGTAATCGCTCCTCCCAAACATCCGTTGTCCAAACTGAAATCGGCCAGCGCTGCCGAGATTGGCCGATACCCGTTGGTTGTACCTAAAATCGGCCACACCCGCGACGCTCTCGACGAACTTTTCCATCAGCACAAAGTCAAGCCGCGATATGCGATGGAGTTGGATTCGAGCGAACTGCTGAAGCGCTTTGTGGCAGCCGATATGGGCGTGGGATTCATTTCGCGCTCGAACGTTCAGGAGGATGTGAAAGCCCACGTTCTGGTTACGATCGAGTTGGCCGATGCACGTATTCGACGCGATCTGGCCCTGGTGTTCCGCAAAGACAAGGCGCTCAGCCGGGCGGCACTGGCATTTATTGATATCGCGGTGAAGATCAAAACCGCTGAAACCGCAGCGCTGGGAAAACGATAGCACTGGTTTTTTCTCGGGACAGCCGAAGAGGATTCCGATCTGAACTAGCTAACGTTCAAGCTACTTCTTTGCGGCCGTGATTTCCTTTTTATAACCGTCCGACAATGTTCCCTTGCTTTGAGCGATCGGCAGCAGGGTTGGATAGAACTGCACGAATGTGGTGTCGACCGCAGCGTGTGCGGCGTGGCAGCTGTAACAACTTGCCTCGACCGGAACCATTTTCGCCGTCTTGGCGTCGTCAAAGCCAAAGAAAGCCCACTTTCCCTGGAAGCGCTTTTCGTCCTTTACGTGAACCTCAAGTCCCATCCGGTTAGCGCTCTGGTAGTTCCCCTTCTGGTTGATTGAGCCTTTGCCTTCTGCGCTACGAACTTCGAGGACGAGCATGGTCTTGTCCGGCCAGGTGCCAGTTTCGATGAAGCTCTTGTAGGAATCGGGATTCACAAAAACATTGTCGAACATGTGGTGGTCGGCCATGTCCGAACCCGGGCTGTAACTCATGTCAAAACCAGAGGTGAGATATATCCACTCGCGATAGTTCTCGGGAACTTTGAGCTGACCGTCGGCGGTGTAGTCTGGCACCGAGGTCGGTGCATTCTGGTTAAATGCGGGGGACGAACAAAGCGCCAAGCCAATCAGCAACACCGTTGTTTTCGCGAGCATTGAGACATCCCTCCCCTGATTCCCAGGTTTCCACAGCATTTGTTCTTAGACCGTTTGCTGCGGCAATTGTCATCAAGTATTTAGCAAAACGGGTGTAATTGGATCATCATGACCATTGAACTGCTTCAGGCGTGAGCCCGTATTGTACAATTCCCCCGTGAGTTGTCGTTTCTTCCGTTTTCCACTCATCCCATTGTTGTGCTCAGTCTTGTTGTGCTCACTCGCAATGGCACAGACTGCCCACAAGGCACAAATCAGCTACAAATTGCTCTCTATCCACGTAAAGGGACTTGAGCATTTCACCGAAAACCAGGTAATAGAAGCGTCGGGTTTGAGGTTGGGCCAGTTTGCCGGCGAAGAAGAATTTAAAGAAGCGGCACGGAAGCTGGGCGAGACTGGTCTGTTCACGCAATTGAATTATTCCTACAAATATTCAACTGACGGATGCAATCTAGAACTGCAAGTGGCCGAGAACGACAAGCTAATCCCGGTCGTGTTCGACAACTTCGTCTGGTTTTCCGACCAGGAACTAGTGGGCCTGCTCCGCGCACGGGTGCCGCTGTTCGAAGGGCAGGTGCCGAGCGGGGGCAATCTTACTGACCAAATCGCTGACGTTCTAGGCTCAATCCTGGACCAGCGGAAAATTGCCGGCCGAGTCCAGTACATGGCGTCTTCTTCGCGCGACGATGAAATTGCGGCGTACGATTACAAACTCATCATGCACCCGGTTGTGGTTCGCAATATGGACTTCCCGGGGGCAGCGGCTGAGGAGATCACTGCGTTGCTAGCAGCTGCCAAGCCGCTTTCAGGGCAGGACTATCTGCGGACAAAGATGCGGATACAGGAGCAGTTTAATCTTCTGCCGGTGTACCATGCGCGCGGATACCTGAAAGCTCAATTTGATGAGGCGCAGGCCAAAGTAGCCGAAGACGGAGCGCAGACCCTGGTCGACGTGAGCTTTCCGGTGAAGTCGGGAGAAAAATACCAGCTGACTGATATACAGTTTGGCGGAAACAGTGTCTTCCCTGCGGAGAAATTGCGCGAACTTATTCATCTGAAATCAGGCGAGACAGCAAATTCGGTTCAGCTTGAAGATGATCTCCAGCAATTGCATAAGCTATATGGGACCAAGGGTTATTTGTTCGCCCATGCCGAGGCTGTCCCTACAATGGACGACGCGGCGGCGACCGTTCGCTATCAGATCAATGTGATTGAGAACGAAATGTACCGCATGGGCGAGTTGAGCATTGATGGCGTACCGACGGAAAACGCGAATAAAATGATTGCGCAGTGGCAGATGAAAAAAGGCGATCCATACGACAACAGCTATCCACAAAGATTCTTCAGCATCATGTATAGGGATTTTGGCCTGCGCGGATCGTATGATGTAGTGCCTAAGGAAGCGATCGACCGCCAACAGAAGACGGTCAACATGGCTTTACACTTTGTGCCGAGAGGGTAAGAGACGAGTTCGGTTAGAGTTGAATCAAAGTTCGTGACAAAGGTTTGCGGTTAAATTCTGATTTTTGCGGAGGCTATTTTGATGAGATCACGTAGATTGAAACTACTAGCATTTCTATTTATTGGGCTGATGATTACGGTTGCGGCTGCGAAGGACCAAACCTTCACCGGAGAAGTATCGGACTCAATGTGCGGCGCCAAGCACATGATGGAGAGCAAGGCAGAATGCACCCGCGCCTGCGTCAGCAAAGGATCGAACTACGCACTGGTGGTTGGAGATAAAGTCTATACGCTGCAAACCAGCGACAAGGCGGCTTTGGATCAATTGAACTCGCTCGCGGGCCAAGAGGCCAAGGTTAGCGGCAAGGCGAACGGGGATACTATCACCGTCAGCAAAGTTGCTGCCGCAAAGTAGGCGGACGCTATCGTGTCCCGTTGATACGGTCATATTTTTTCTCTGAGTTTTTATGTTGCGCGCGGACACACTGTGTTATGTTTGACGATTCATTCACTCAAAAACCCGGAGGGTTTCTGAATTGTCCAAAGACATGGTCCCCAAGCGAATTTTCTTCACCAAGGGGAATGGTAAGCACAAAGAGCGCCTGACATCATTCGAGCTGGCGCTGCGCGATGCCGGAATCGCGGCCCAAAACCTGGTCCGGGTTTCTTCCATCTTCCCACCACAATGTAAGTTGATTTCGCGAGCGCAAGGATTGCCGTATCTGAGTCCTGGGGAGGTGGTATTTTCTGTCGTCGCAGAAAATTCCACCCATGAGCCGCACCGATTGCTGGCGGCCAGCATTGGAGTGGCGATTCCCTCGGACCGCAACACCTACGGCTACTTGAGCGAGCACCATTCGTTCGGCGAAACCGAAGACGCTGCCGGAGACTATGCCGAAGAACTCGCGGCCGAGATGCTGGCGACGACGTTGAATGTCGAATTCGATTCTGACCGCTCGTGGGACGAGAAGAAAGAGATTTATCGGATATCGAACAAAATCGTGCGGACGGCGAACGTCACGCAATCAGCTGTTGGCGACAAGCGGGGCTTGTGGACAACGGTGATCGCGGCGGCAATTTTTATTTTCGATTAGCGGCAGCCAGTCTAGTCGGCCACGAGTCCTGGATAATCTCCTTACCGCACGCTGGTCCGGTCAGGATTTCCGGATGTCGATTTCTCGCAGTAATCCGCGAAACAAGTTGATGTAGGCTGACACTGTCGGGAAACTAATCGTTACCTCCGCGCGGCGACTTTTTCTTTTTTGCCTTTCGCATCAGACGATTTTACCTTCCCCAGCCTTTCCAGCACCGCTGCCACGATCAGCGGCAAACCCACGGTTGCGTCCACAAAAACCTCGCCAAACCTGCCGCCTTCGGCGGGAGGAACAAATTTTCCCCAGGAAATTGCCTCGCTATAGGGACTGCCCGATAAGCCACCCCAGTAGACCGGCTCCGGACAGATTCGCACGCCGTAGTGGTAGCGCTTCAACGGAAGGTTTTCGCCAAGGCGACGGTGGCGAAGTTCGATGAAAGGCCCAAATTGCTGCGACCAGTTTCGGGGAACTCCGCCGCCGATGGTGAAGATTCCCAGCCGTTTCTGGCGCAACAAGGTCGAAGCAAAGTGCTCGAGGTCCTCGAAGGGATCGAAGCGGATTTTGTGGCGTCCTGAACCCTCGCGCATGCGATTGTGCAAAGCGACATCGAGTCCGAGCTCGGAATCAGTAAAGGCGGGAACGAAAACTGGCACACCTTTTTCATAGGCTGATTTCAAGATCCCACGCTGCTCTTTAGAGCGCTTCGACAGGAATTCACCAATTGCGTGGTTGAGCTTGTAGGAGCACATCACTTCGGAGTGGTCCCAGTTTTCGAGCACTTCTGCCATCACGCGCTCGACATCGTCGAGGTTTTGCTCCGGCTCCAGGGTGTCGTAAACGCGGTTGTAACCTTGCTCATAAAGCTCAGTGTCTGGAACATCTGGGTTGTAGCGGAAATGGGAGCGGCCGGTGGCTTCGACCAGTCCGTGCGCCATGAGCGCGCCCGTCGAAACGATAGCGTTGACGATACCGCGCTCAATCAATTCGGAGATGACTAAGCCCTGCTTGGCGACGGTCATGGCGCCAGCGAGAGTCATGACGACGAAGCAGTCTTTGTCGCGGGCCATTGCTTCGAGAACGTCGGCGGCCTCGCCGATCTGGCGGCCCGTGAAGGCCGTTTTCGACATGGCGCGCACAAGATCGTCAACAGAACGGACCTTGCTTAGATCCAATGGCTCCAGTGGCACCAGGCGATCTGCAATGGGATTGTGCAGCTTGCGGTCGATACCAGTGCCGTCGTGATTCTCGTGCTTCATTCTCTCCCCCAACTTCTGATGGAAGCACTACTTTAATTGAAGCTGGCTGGTTCTAGCTACTCCCGCTGGTGGCTATCAGATGTTGGCTGTTGTTATGCTAGTGGTCGCAAGGAGGAAAATTGCCGGATAAATTTCGCGTGGGATTAGTACAGATGTCGGCGACGCCGGATCCGGAACAGAACCTCAGTCGCGCGATTGAGAAACTGCATCAGGCGGCGGATAAAGGCGCACAGATTGTGTGCCTGCCGGAACTCTTCCAGACACAATATTTTTGTCAGCGCGAAGATGCAGCGTTATTCGATTTGGCCGAACCTGTTCCTGGGCCGACGACGGCCAAACTTGCTGACGTGGCTAAGCAATTGCGAATTGTGTTAATAGCCTCACTCTTCGAGAAGCGCGCGCCCGGGGTTTATCACAATACCGCAGTGATGATTGACGCCGATGGCAGCATACGCGGCACTTATCGCAAGATGCACATTCCGGATGATCCGCTTTATTACGAGAAATATTACTTCACTCCAGGCGATCTGGGATTCAAAGCTTTCGATACGCAAGTCGGGAAAATTGGAACGCTGGTGTGCTGGGACCAGTGGTATCCGGAGGGCGCGCGTCTCACGGCGCTTCAGGGAGCGCAAGTACTCTTTTATCCGACCGCGATTGGCTGGCATCCGGACGAGAAAGAACAATATGGGGAGGCGCAGCACAATGCATGGCACGTAATGCATCTGGCGCATGCGATCTCAAACGGAGTCTACGTGGCCGCGGTGAACCGTGTTGGATTTGAGCAGGGCGATGTTCGCGGGAAGAAAGCTCCGGGAAAAGGCCTGGAGTTCTGGGGAGGATCGTTTCTGGCAGATCCGTTTGGGCGTGTGGTCGCGCAGGCCTCGCATGATAAAGAAGAAATTGTGATCGGCGACGTTGATCTGCGCGTCCTCGAAGACACGCGACGGAATTGGCCGTTTTTGCGCGACCGAAGAATTGATAGTTATGGGGCGATCACCAGCAGGCTGATTGACTGATTCCAGCGAATGTGGCTCTAGTTGAGAAACAAACATAACCACAGAGGACACCGAGGTGCACAGAGGAACGCCACAGAGATAATTTATCCGAGAGCGAAGTCTCTGTGTAGTTTTCTCTGTGATCTCTGTGTCATCTGTGTCCCTGTGGTAGAGCTTTGCGAACCGGGAAAAGCTTAACCACAGACTGCACAAGGGTCCACTGAGGCACCGCGGACGTACACGTCCAGGTTCGGCAAAGCTCATTTGTAGATCAGGTACCGCTCTCGCATCTTTGTAAATTTCAGCAGGTCGTCCTGCCAATCAAGATCGATGCGGTGCGGGTCTTGCCCGCTTACGATGGCGTCGTACACGGCTTTGCTCGCCAATATCTCCATAATCTTTTCGACGTGATATTGCTCCGGATAAAGTTTAATCAGAACTGAAGCCAATTCGATTCCAAGTTCGGGAGCGTCAAGGAATTCGCGGTCGGTCAAAACAATGTTTACGCCGTGGCATGGTTGGCCAGAGTAATTGCTCGACGTGGGAGTGAAGGTCGTGGGAACGAAGCGAACGCCAGGAATTTGGCGCATGTTCAAATAAGCCGCGAGTTCACGGGCGTTGATCCACGGCGCGCCCAGCAATTCGAAGGGCGTATCCGTTCCGCGGCCGACGGAAACATTCGTCCCCTCGACCAAACCGACACCGGGGTAAAGTGAGGCCGCGGTCAAACTGCGTAGGTTCGGTGAAGGATTGATCCACTCAACTCCCGTGGAATCGAGCCAGTCGCCGCGCATCCAGCCCTGCATTGCGACCACCGTCAGCTTGGCGTGAATGTTGTGCTCAGCATTGAACATCTGCGCCAACTCGCCGAGGGTCATTCCGTTGCGCACAGGAACCAGGCCGTAGTTGTTGAAGTTTTCTCGACCAAGCTCAGAGACCGGGCCTTGAACCAAAGTCCCGCTGATTGGGTTCGGTCGATCGAGAACGATCAGCGGAATTCCGGCTTTCGCTGCGCCTTCGAGAAAATATCCCAGCGTTGTTTCGTAGGTGTAGAAACGCACACCGGCGTCCTGCAGATCGAAAACCACGGCGTCGAGCTGCTTAAGAATGTCGAGAGGCGGACGGCGAGCAGAATCTGAGCCGCCATAAACGCTGTACACCGGAATTCCAGTTGCCGCGTCGCGCGAATTGCCGACGTGCGTAATGTCGAGTTCGCCGGTGACACCGTGCTCGGGGCTGAAAATTGCGGTGAGTTGAACTCCGGGCGCGTGCGCCAAAACATCAATCGTGCGATGCCCGGTGGAGTCTACGCCTGTCTGGTTGGTGAGAACGCCGATTTTCTTTCCTTTAAGCAAAGTAAAATCCTGCGACTCGAGGACATCGATTCCGGTCCATACGGAGCCGTTGCGGTCATCCATGCGCCGTTGGGCAGTCATCGCCTCGTTGTAACCGGTGATCGTTTTCCAGCGCAAAGCTTCCTGCTCGTCAGGCGTAAGCGGAATTGCGGCCGCCACTGCAGTGGCAACTTTCGATCGCACAGAAATAACCGTTCCCTGGCCTCGCGGATGAACCGCATTGGTGAGAAGAATGACGTAAGTGCGGCTCGTGGGATCGATCCAGATCGAAGTTCCAGTAAATCCGGTGTGGCCGAACGAACCGATTGGTAAAAACTCGCCACGGTTGGAAGAAAATGGCGAATCAATGTCCCAGCCGAAGCCACGAATCGCGGGCAGATTGCTCGGTTGCTCGGGGCTTGTCATTTTGCGAATAGCGGGCAACGAAAGAACCGAGCTGCCATCCAGCAGCGCCTGGGCGAATTTTGCGAGGTCGTCGGCGGTCGAAAACAATCCGGCGTGGCCGGCGACTCCACCCATGCGCCGGGCGCGTGGATCGTGCACAACGCCGCGCAGCATCTGGTTGCGGTCGTCGTACTGAGTCGGAGCAATGTGCGAGAGCCAGTCGGAAGGCGGAAG
Organism: Acidobacteriota bacterium; assembly: GCA_003224835.1. Lineage (GTDB taxonomy): Bacteria > Acidobacteriota > Terriglobia > Terriglobales > Acidobacteriaceae > Gp1-AA145. The sequence goes on from QHZX01000194.1 coordinate 9,906, forward strand.
AAAGCGGGTATGCGACATTCCCAAAGGGGTGAAAATATTTTGCAAGCAGTACGCGTCAAGAGGCATTCCCGTGATTCTCTCGACCAGGGCGGCCAGAACGATGAAGTTTGTGTCGCTATATATGAACTGAGTTTCGGGCGGCGCGATGGGCATCTCCGCGAATGCCATGCTGAGCGCGGTATCGCGGCTGGCGAAGGCTGGCGTGAGATCAATGTCGGGTGCCAGCCCGGAGTAGTGCGTCAGAAGATCACGGACTGCAATGTCGCCTTTGCCGTTCTGACCGAATTCCGGAATGTACTTCACCACCGGATCGTTCATCCGGATTCTTCCCTGCTCTTCCAACTGCATCACTGCGGTCGTAGTGGCAATGACTTTGGTCAACGACGCCATATCGAAAATTGTGTCGACAGTCATTGGTTCAACTTTGGGCTCGAGTGAGCGATTGCCAAACGCTTTGCGGTAGATCACTTGACCTTCATGCCCCACGAGCAGAACGGCGCCGGGCATTTCGTGGTTCTGAATTGAGGTTTGAATAACGGAATCGAGAACGTTCAGATTGGGTGCGCTTGCTTGTTGGGCGGATGCCAGCTCGCAACCCAGAAAAAATAGAATGTAAATGAAGCTGCAGGTCGTGCTTCCAGCTCGAGAACCCTTAAGGAATCGGTTTAGCATCGCATTCTAAATTTACCGCAACCATGTCGGAGCCGATCAAGTTACCGCAGACGGGGTGCCATTGATGCTACTCCGGCTTTACGGTGGAAGATGCGTCTGCTATAACCGCGATAGATTCCAATTTCGCTAAAGATCCCTCTGAATACCACTACAACATCTAATCCACGAACTCCGCGTCCGCAATACGACGATCAGGACAGGATTTTTTCTCGTGGGTTTCAGATTCTCACTAATTCAATTGAGCAGCGGGCGTTTCCGGGAGCATCGGTTGCGGTGACACATCGCGCAAAACTGGTGGCATTGAAGGCATTGGGCCGTTTCACGTATGACCCGAAGTCTCCGCAGGTTGAAGCTGAGAGTATTTTCGATCTAGCCTCGGTATCCAAAGTTGTGGCTACGACCAGCATGGCCATGATTTTGTATGAGCGCGGGTTGCTCGATCTGGAAATGCCGGTCGTGGGTGTTCTGCCAGAATTTCGTGGTGAAGAATCCCGGCGCGGAGAAATCACTTTTCGCCAACTGCTGGCGCACAGTTCAGGAATCCCTGCTTACGAAAAATTGTTTTTGCATGCGAGGAGTAGCGCTGAATTTTTGCGTGAAGCATTTGCTGTCCCTCTGAAGACACAGCCGGGGATACACGCGGAATACAGCGATATCGGCTTCATACTGCTGGGAATTGCGCTGGAACGACTTGCCGGGGAGCCACTGGATCGATTCTGCCAGCGCGAAATATTCGGTCCTCTGGGCATGTCTCATACTAGCTACAATCCTCCAGCTTCGTGGAAATCGAAAATCCCTCCGACGACAGACGACCAAGCATTTCGCAAACGCGTTATCCAGGGCGAAGTGCAGGACGAGAATGCGAGTGTGATGGGCGGGGTGGCGGGACATGCTGGGCTGTTTTCGACGGCTGGTGAGAGCGCGATTTTTGCTAACTCAATGCTGGATGGCGGCAGACCTATCATCCGCTCGGAAACTGTCGCGTTGTTTACCCGACGCCAAAGCGCTCCGGCTGAGACTTCGCGCGCACTGGGTTGGGACACACCTTCGAGTCCATCGCAATCCGGCAAGTATTTTTCGCGGTCAGCTTTCGGCCACTTGGGATACACAGGAACGTCGTTGTGGATTGATCCGGACCGGCAGGTTTCAGTGACTCTGCTGACAAACCGCACATGGCCGGACTGCGCGAACCAGGCGATTAGAGAGATCAGGCCGAAATTTCACGATGCGGTGATGGAAGCGCTCGGGGAAACTGATTGAAGAAAAACGCAAGACCTACGCTGGAGAATTTGCCTACCGAGCAGCTGAATCCAAGCTCGTCCGATCTGGACTTGAAGTCATCGCTTGAAATTGCGCAAATTATAAATTCAGAAGACGCAACGGTTGCGGGAGTCGTTGGGCGAGCGCTGCCCCAGATTGCACGCGGGATTGATTGGATTACTGACGCTCTGGCCAGAGGCGGAAGGTTGATTTATGTAGGTACTGGGACAAGCGGCAGGATCGCGGCGCTAGATGCGTCTGAGAGTCCGCCGACGTTTAATGTCTCGCCGAAGACAGTTCAGTTTGTGATGGCAGGCGGAGAACGCGCGCTCAGCCGGGCAGTCGAAGCTGACGAGGATTCGCGAGAGCTCGGCATACGCGAAATGCGCAAGAAGAAACCCGGCAAGAAGGATGTGGTTGTGGGAATCGCCGCCAGCGGGCGCACTCCGTTCACGGTTGCGGCAGTCGAGTACGCGCGTCAGGCCGGGGCGAAAACTATTGGTTTGAGTTGCAATCCGGGTTCGCCGCTCGAACGAGCAGCCGAGCTGGGAATCGTGGTGGAAACCGGGCCGGAGGTGGTTTCGGGCTCCACGCGAATGAAAGCCGGAACTGCAGAAAAACTCGTGCTGAACATGCTTTCGACAGGAGCAATGGTGAAGCTGGGATATGTGTATGGCAATCTGATGGTGAACCTGCATCAGAAAAATACCAAGCTGATCGAGCGGGCGATCAACATCGTCCAGAAGGCTCTTGGAATTGATCGCCATGAGGCGCGGCAAGCGCTGAAGCGAGCGTCTAACGACGTGCCGGTAGCAATCGTTATGGCAAAAGCGGGAGTGTCTCGGGTGATCGCCGGGAAACATTTGAAAAAATCAAGGGGTCACGTTCGGAATGCAATTGCAGCTGCCCAGGCTGCTACAAAGCCTTGACCACAGAGGATACAGAGATCACAGAGAATGCACAGAGGTAACCTCGCAATTTTTCAACTTCCGGCTAGAATCTGAAAGCACGCACGTAATCATCCGACCTACTTAGGATTTCTGCGATGGACAAGTTTGTAATTCGTGGCGGCAATCCGCTGCTGGGCACGGTTCGAGTGAGCGGGGCAAAGAACGCCGCGTTGCCGGCGATGGCGGCCGCTCTGCTGACTGACGAGCCGGTCATTCTGGAAAATATTCCGCACGTACGCGATATTGAGACCACGCGCAAGCTGCTGACCGCCATGGGCGCTGAGGTCGAGCTCGGCTATGGCCGCGCGCAGCACCGGACGACGATCTTTTGCCGCGAGCTTAATTCTCCTGAAGCTTCCTACGAGTTGGTGAAAACCATGCGCGCTTCGACTCTGGTTTTGGGGCCGCTGGTGGCGCGCTGCGGCCGGGCGCGGGTTTCGTTGCCCGGTGGCTGCGCGATTGGTGCGCGTCCCATTGATTTGCATATCAAAGGCCTGGAGCGGCTGGGGGCAAGAATCGTCCAAGAGCATGGCTATGTCGAAGCCACGGCTGACCGCCTGCGCGGAGCGGAGATTGTTTTTGACAAGATCACGGTAACAGGTACTGAAGATCTGCTGATGGCGGCTACGCTAGCCGAAGGTGAGACCGTGATGCAGAATTGCGCGCGCGAGCCTGAAGTCGCTGATCTCGCTGACTTGCTGAACAAAATGGGTGCCAAGATCGAAGGCGCGGGCACGCCCACAATTCGTGTGCGCGGAGTAGCGAAATTGCACGGCTCAAAGCACAGAATTATCCCGGATCGAATCGAGGCCGCAACATTCATCATTGCGGGAGCGCTTACTGACGGTGACTTGAAAGTGACCGAATGCAATCCGGATCATCTGGGCGCACTTCTCCAAAAACTGCAGGAGGTTGGAATTAGGACTCGGCATACGGTGGATTCGATTCGTGTTGAAGGGAATGGTTTGAGAACCGGTTCATGCATGCGCAGGAGATGCTGCGCATGGGAGCAAACATCAAGATTGAAGGACGACGGGCCATTGTTCACGGAAAGACTCCGCTCAGTGGCGCGGCGGTGCTGGCTTCCGATCTGCGGGCGTCGGCATCCCTAGTGCTCGCCGCACTTGTTGCTGATGGTGAGACAATCATCGACCGCGTTTATCACATCGATCGCGGGTATGAAAACATTGAGGAGAAGCTGCGCGGGGTGGGCGCGCAGATTCGGAGG
>QHZX01000219.1:0-3452 GCA_003224835.1 Acidobacteriota bacterium
GCTTCAAAGAGTTTTTTGTCGCGCTTGGGCATCGCGGGGAAATTATCAAACGTTACTTTCTGGACTATAGCTCCCTCAGTGGAAGCATGACGGTGAACCTTTCGCGCGGCATCGTTGAGGCGCAAGATCACGATTGTGAAGATTGGGTTGTTCATTTGAAGAATACGGGGCCGGAAACTAACACCGGCGGTCGGGTCAAGCGGTTGCAGCGATGGCTGAGCGATGAAACCTTCATGCTCACTTACGGCGACGGTGTCAGCAATGTAAACTTGAACGAGTTGCTGGCCTTTCATCAAGCACATGGTCGCATCGCGACTGTTACCGCCGTTCGGCCTCCCGCGCGGTTTGGCGGTCTTGTTTTCAATGGTGATCTCGTTGCCGATTTTACTGAGAAACCCCAAATCGGTGAGGGCTGGATCAATGGGGGTTTTATGGTTTTAGAACCAGCAATGTTCAAGTATCTGAGAGATGACGAAAGCAGCCTTGAAGCTGATGCCCTGGAGAAACTGGCCGCGGATCGACAGCTTGCGGCTTATCGACACGAGAGCTTCTGGCAGTGTATGGACACGTTGCGAGACAAACGAATGCTTGAGACGCTTTGGCACGAGGGCCGGGCGCCTTGGAAATCGTGGGACTAGTAACGGCCAATAGGTGACGGTTTGACTTTGGTTTGTATTGCAAAGTCATACCTGCTATTCAATCAAAACTTTGGCAAAGACAAGATAGGTTGTCGAGGTTAAGCATGCCTAATGTTTATTTCGATTTCTTTGACATAGCAGACGACACGCGGCGTCAACGCATCTTCGAAGGAGATATTTTCTTAAGTTCGGCGCTTTCAAGCGTCACTTCCTTATGCGACTTCGCAAAGTCAATGATTGAGGAAGCATTCTTTCCAGCCGATCCACAGGAAGCGCAATTCCATTTAGCAGTGGAGGAATTCATAAACATTATTGGTCCCCTGAAATCCAGATTTACGAATCATGGTCGCACAAAAGAACTTGTCCGAAACGTCATTTCGGAATTTGGCGGCGATCTGGATAGAACCTATTTCGATGTGCCGCGACTACGTGTCGTGACGCACGGAGGATATCTGACTGCTGGGGTTGGTTATGCTTATCGGCCCCACCGCGACATCTGGTACGCCAGCCCAACCAGCCAAGTGAATTGGTGGACACCTGTTTATCGTCTGGAGGCAGAACGCGCGTTGAGTCTTTATCCCAATTACTGGGGTCGACGGGTACAGAATTCATCGAGGGAGTTCGACTATGATGAATGGTGTCGCATCGGTCGACAGCAGGCCGCCAGCCAGATTGAAAGCGACACGCGCAGACATCCGCTGGCCGAGGAAGAGATCTCAACCGACGGAGAGTTGAGACCTGTCTGCGATGCCGGCGCTATGATCTCCTTTTCCTCAGCCCAGCTTCATGCCACAGCCGCGAACACGTCCGGCCTAACTCGCTTCAGTCTGGACTTCCGAACGCTTCATCTAGACGACTTAGAATCCGGAACGGGGGCGCATAATGTCGATTCAGCCGCCACTGGCACCACGCTGGGCGACTTTATTTCGGTGAGTAATTTTTCTGCCTTACCAACCGAACTAATCCGATCTGCTTCCTTGGTTAACAAATGAGCACAGTGAACGATCCGTCCCCAACCATGCATGATCCGCGCACGCAGGCTTTAGGAGACTACGCCTATCGTGAAGCACTGGAGAACTATGTTCGCGAGAGCCCGGGAACATTTACGGAAAAAATGGAGAATTTCACGAAGTACGTTCCCAGACAAAACCTGGCCAGGTTCCTGGCGCGTTATGAGATATTCAAGCGGATCATGGATGTTCAGGGATCCATCGTGGAGTGTGGAGTGTTGTTCGGCGGCGGACTAATGAGTTTTGCCAACCTCAGTACGATATTGGAACCTTACAATTTTCAACGACGCATTATCGGGTTCGACACGTTCTCGGGCTTTCCCGAGGTGGCAGCCGAAGATACCAAAGGCGCTCCGGAGCGTAAGTCAGCCCATCTGAAAGCAGGTGGTTTCTCTGCGCCGGCAGCTTACGAGGACATTCTTCGCGCCATCAGCGTCTTTGACATGAATCGACTCCTGAGTCACTTTCCGAAAGTGGACGTTGTTAAAGGTGATTTCGCCGAGACGAGCGTTAGATACCTGGAGGAGCACCCGCACCTGGTGATCAGTTGTCTGTATCTGGATTTCGATATTTACACGCCAACAAAGTTGGCAATCGAATGTTTCTTCTCCCGTATTCCCAAAGGCGGAATTGTCGTATTTGACGAGCTGAATGAAGAAGCATTTCCGGGTGAATCGATTGCCGTCATGGAGTCGTTGAAATTAAATGAATTGTCTGTCAGGCGTTTCCCCTTCGAGCCTCGAATCTCTTACGCAATTATTGGCGTTTGATTAGCTTTAGTGTTGACTTTAATGAGTCTCAACCAGCCCAATAATAAGATCCGATCTTTTTGGCTCGATCGTCCTACGCTCGTTACCGGGGCGACCGGACTCGTCGGCGGCTGGCTAGTCCGGCGCCTGCTTAATGCCGGCGCGGACCTTGTCTGTTTGGTGCGCGACTGGGTACCGCAGAGCGAGTTGGTGCGCGGGCGGTTAATTGAACAAGTCAAGGTAGTGCGTGGCGACGTCCGTGATCAGGATCTGATGGAACGGACGCTGGGCGAATATGAAATCGATACCGTCATTCACCTCGCTGCGCAAACGATTGTTGGGATCGCCAATCGCAATCCGCTTTCCACGTTCTATGGCGAACATGAAAATCTGCCTTATCGTGAAGATGCTCCACTTGCCGGAAAACATCCGTACGATGTCAGCAAGTCTTGCGCTGACTTAATCGCGCAGAGTTATGCCACGACTTTCGACTTGCCGGTAGCCATAACGCGATGCGGCAACTTCTATGGCGGCGGCGATTTGAACTGGAACCGGATTGTCCCGGGCACAATTCGATCGGTGCTGCGCGGTCAGAGACCTATCATTCGCTCGGACGGTCAGTACATTCGCGATTATTTCTACGCTGAAGATGGCGCAGCCGTAAACATGATTGTTGCGGAGCACTTGGCTTCAAACCCTCAGCTGGGCGGCGAAGCATTTAACTTTTCAAACGAAATCCAGGTAACCGTTTTAGAACTGGTGCAAAAGTTGATTAGTTTGATGAAGTCCGATCTGCAACCAGACATTCGCGGAGAAGCCACAAACGAGATTCGTCATCAATACCTGAGTGCGGCTAAGGCTCGCGAGGTATTGGGGTGGAAAGCCTTGTTCACTCTCGATGAGGGCTTGCGTCGGACCGTTGACTGGTATCGGGCCTTTTTCGCTCCTTCCGCATGAACCTCACCTCGTTAGATCATTGTCGATCATGTGATCGATCGGAATTGGTTCCGATTCTCGATCTCGGAAGCACGCCATTGGCCAATGCCCTGTTGACG
>QHZX01000219.1:3544-15166 GCA_003224835.1 Acidobacteriota bacterium
CACAATGTGAATCAGGTGATGAAAGCACGCAGCCTGTCTTCAGACAGTCTGGTTGTTGAGATTGCCAGCAATGACGGGTATCTCTTGCAATACTACAAGAACGAAGGCGTTCCGGTGCTCGGTATTGAGCCGGCAGCAAACGTAGCTGAAGTTGCCAGATTCGAACGAGGCATACCCACCGTTTGCGAGTTCTTCGGCGAGCGTCTCGCAACAGACCTAAGTCAACAGGGCAACCGCGCAGACGTGATCCATGCCAACAATGTCCTGGCGCATGTACCAGATCTTAACGATTTTGCTCGCGGTCTTCGGACGTTGTTGAAAGAGGGCGGCGTATGCATCATCGAAGTCCCGTACGTGAGGGATTTGATTGACCGCTGCGAGTTCGACACCATCTATCATGAGCATCTTTCATATTTTTCGCTGACTGCCTTGAGTCAACTCTTTCAGCGTCATTCGATGGCGATTGAGAATGTTGAGCGGCTGGCGATCCACGGCGGCTCGCTGCGAATATTTGTAGCCCATAAAGGCGCGCCACCTGACTCCGCGGTCGGCCGACTGCTGGCCGAGGAGACTGCATGGGGTGTGGCGTCACCGGATTTCTATCGTGGGTTCGCGGCCAGAGTAGAAACGTTGAAGGCTGAACTGCGAGATTTGATCTCGGGGTTAAAAAAGCAGAAGAGGCGGTTGGCCGGATACGGGGCCGCGGCCAAAGGGAGCACGTTGCTGAATTACTTCCAACTGGGATCTGAGTCGCTGGACTTCATTGTCGATCGGAGCACCTACAAGCAGGGCCGCTACATGCCTGGAGTTCACCTTCCCATCAGCTCGCCTGACAGATTGCTTGAAGAGATGCCGTCCCACGTTCTGCTGTTGACCTGGAATTTTGCAGAGGAGATTCTCGCGCAGCAGTGGGAGTATCGGGAGCGTGGCGGACGCTTTATCATTCCGATTCCCGAAGTCAGAATTGTCTAAATTCGATCGCTAAATAAGTGGATGATTTTCATTGAGACAAAATTAGCCGGAGCATTCGTAATTGAACTCGAAAGGTTCGAAGACGAGCGCGGGTTCTTTGCTACGAGCTGGTCCGCAAATGACTTCTCTGAGAGAGGACTCGACCCAGTACTGGTTCAGTGTAACGTCTCGTTCAATCACAAAAGGGGAACCTTGCGCGGCATGCACTATCAACAATCCCCCCACGGGCAAGCCAAGTTGGTGCGTTGCACAAACGGTGCGATTTACGATGTGGTCATAGATCTCAGGAAGGATTCGCCAACCTTCAAGCAGTGGGTTTCAGTTGAGCTGACTGCGGATAATCGTTTGATGTTATATGTCCCTGTTGATTTTGCTCACGGCTTTCAAACATTGGCTGACAAAACTGAAGTGTTCTATCAGATGTCCGGTGTTTACAAGCCTGAATATGGGCGCGGAGTGCGCTGGAACGATTCAGTATTTGGGATCACTTGGCCCATCGACCATCCGATTATCAATGAGCGCGATCGCGCTTATTGTGATTTTGAAGCTGACGCCGCTTAGTTGATCTTGTGGTAACTTCTGCAGCCAGGATGAAGAAGGTCTTAGTTACCGGAGCCAGCGGTTTCATTGGCCGTCATTGCTTGCCGATTCTCGGGGCCAAGGAGTTTGAAGTTCATGCGGTGGCAACCGGGCCGCGGTCTGACCTCGACGTCGCTGTGCATTGGCATTTTGCTGATCTGCTTGACGGATACGAGGTCCGGGTTTTGATGGACGCAGTCAGGCCAACGCACCTCTTACACTTGGCTTGGTACGCGGTTCCCGGAAGGTATTGGACTGCAACGGAGAACCTTGATTGGGTGGCGGCCAGTCTCGATCTGCTAAAGGCTTTCGCGAATCATGGCGGTTCGCGAATTGTAATCGCCGGGACTTGTGCCGAATACGACTGGAGTGAAGGCCTTTGCTCAGAGAATGCAACTCAGCTTGCGCCTTCCACTCTTTATGGCACCTGCAAACACGCTCTCCGAGTCATTGTCGACGCCTATGCTGCTCAAAATAACTTAAGCGCGGCTTGGGGGCGTCTGTTTTTTTTGTACGGTCCCCATGAATATCCACAGAAACTGGTCTCCGCAATAATTCGTTCGCTGCTCTCGAACGAGCGGGCGAAGTGCACGGCGGGCGATCAGAAACGAGATTTCTTATTTGTGCAGGATGCCGCTTCCGCGTTCGCCGCGCTGTTGGATAGCAACCTGCAAGGCCCAGTTAATATTGCCTCGGGACAGGCGATCGCGGTCAAAGAAGTAATAGCAAAGACAGCAGAATTGCTTAGTCGGCCTGAGCTGATCGATTATGGCGCTCTGCCCCCGCCCCCGAGCGAACCATCGCTGGTTGTTGCGGACGTCAAGCGACTCAAGGAGGAACTGCGATGGTCTCCAAGCCATGACTTAACCGATGGTTTGCTTAAGACAATCGATTGGTGGAGGGGTGAACTCGCACAGCTATGAATACGCCATCGAGATGCCCGATATGTGAATCAGAAACCCTTTCCGATTTTCTGTTTCGCGGCAAGGTTCCCATTCACCAAAACATGTTGATGCGAGATCAGCAGTCGGCATTGAACGTGCCGCGTGGTGACTTGACTCTGTGTGTTTGTCAGAGCTGTGGATTCATCTTCAATCGATCGTTTGCTCCGCCGTCATCAATGTACGGCGAGGAGTATGAAAACACACAGGCTTGCTCGCCTTCATTCGCACAGTACATGAACAGACTCGTGGAGCATATTATTGTGGATCGCGAGGTTCGCAATTCTCATGTTGTCGAAGTCGGCTGCGGGAACGGTCTCTTCCTGCGAAAGCTAGTCGCTTACGATGGATCCCAAAACAAGGGGTTCGGTTTCGATCCGAGCTATCGAGGCGAGTTGATCGATTTAGATGGCAGGCTGAGTTTTGCAAATCGTTATTACGATGAACAGTGCGCCGACGTGCCGGCTGATGTCGTTGTCTGTCGTCACGTGATTGAGCATGTTGCTCGACCAGTTGATCTTCTGCTCACGATCAGAAGAGCTTTGGTGCGCGCGGAACGGCCGCGACTATTCTTCGAAACCCCCTGTGTTGAATGGATCTTGAAGAACCGAGTCATGTGGGATTTCTTTTACGAGCATTGTTCGTACTTTACCGCCGCGTCACTGACGACGGCGTTCGAGATGGCGGGGTTTCAAGTTGACGACGTCCGAACTGTTTTCGGGGATCAGTATCTGTGGTTAGAAGCTTCGTTGACGAATATACGCCCAAGTGTATCGAAGAACGGGGAGGATATCGTCGGTCTGGCGGCAGACTTTGCCAAATCAGAAGCGGAAAGCATGGGCTGGTGGCGCGAGAAGATTCGCCGATTGTCTGCCGGCGGAAAGGTCGCCTTGTGGGGCGCAGGCGCCAAGGGGGCCACGTTTGCAAATATGATCGATCCTGAGCGATGCTGGATTGACTGCATCGTAGATCTAAATCCTGCTAAGCAAGGACATTTTCTGCCGGGCACTGGCCATCCTATCGTTAACTATTCAGACCTATGTGCTCGGGGGGTTGAGACCGCGATCGTCATGAATCCAAACTATCGCGAAGAAAATTTCAAGCTGTTGAGCCAGGCTGGTCTCTCGGTGCATCTGATCGATCAAATATGAAATTGACAATAGACACCACGGACCGGGCCGATCATTCAGCTTCCTGAAGACCTGATGCGCATTCAGGAAGTCATCTATCGCGTCCGCCCCGACGTGATTATTGAGACTGGCATCGCGCATGGTGGATCACTGATATATTACGCCAGCCTCTGCCAAGCCATGAATCACGGGCGGGTGATCGGCGTCGATATCGACATCAAACCGGAGAACCGTAGGGCGATTGAAGAGCACGAGTTGAGCAAACTGATCGTCCTCATCGAAGGGAGTTCAGTCGCGCCCGAGGTTGTGCAGACGGTGCACTCGTCAGTTAAACCGGGTGAGACGACTTTGATATTGCTTGATTCGAATCACACTAGGGCCCACGTCGCCAGTGAACTCGAGGCCTATCATGATTTGGTTACGCCCGGTTCTTACGTTATCGCGACGGACGGTGTGATGAAAGACCTGTACGATGTTCCCCGTGGTAGACAAGAGTGGGAGTCTGACAATCCGGCAGCCGCCGCTATAGAATTTGCGAAGGCACATTCGGAATTTGTCATCGAAGAACCGGCCCTTGAATTCAATGAGGGGTTGATAACGAATCGAATTACATACTGGCCTTCGGCATTCATCAGGAGAATACGCTAACTACTCTTCGATTGCGTGAACCGGACCCGCGAGTCAAAAGCCAAAAGATGTCTGAGAATTCGGTTTTGTATTTGTATTTAGCAAGTCCCACGGAAAATTCGCGCGGGCTCAATCTGCCATCCGCGTTGAATCTTACCAGGGAACAGGTTGCTTATGTCGGCGATGCTTTGCGGTCGCTCTTAGGTGGTGAGGGCAAACTCGCTGCGCCTCAGGAGTAAGTAGTGAACAACTCGTCTCTCGTCAGCATCGGTCTCCCTAGTTTCAATCGCGCGCAAGACTTGAAGCACGCCATTGAGTCGGTCCTGACACAAAGCTATACCAACCTTGAAATAATAATTTCTGACAACGCTTCAACGGATGACACTCAGCAGTTGTGTGAAGAGTTTGCTGCTCAAGACAAACGAATCCGCTACATTCGCCAAGCGGTGAACCGTGGCCCGGCCGCCAACTTTGCGACGGTGCTGGATGGGGCGCGCGGTGAGTTCTTCATGTGGCTGGGCGATGACGATTGGATTGATCAGGATTACGTTCGTGAATGTGTGGGAGTTTTGACGGCGAACGCCGATTTTCAACTCGCCTGTGGTTGTGCGCGTTATTATCGCGGTGGAAGTTTTCTCTTCGAGGAAGAGCCGATCAACCTTTGGCAGGATGATCCAGCCGAACGGGTGCTCGGTTACTTTCGCCAGGTGAATACAAATGGAATGTTCTACGGCGTGACCAGACGAAGTGTGCTCGCCACACTTGAGAAGCCGAATGGCATAGGAGGCGATTGGCTCGCTATTGGTCAGTTAGCGTTCATCGGCAAGAGTCGAACTCTCGAGTCCGTTCATGTTAACCGGTCCCTGGGGGGCGCGTCGCAGCAGGATGTCAGGACGGTGATGGTGTCGACGTACGGTTTGCCCGCCGCGTTTGCCAGGATGCCCTTCGTGATAGTTGCCTGGAAGGTATTCGCGGACTTGGCCTAAATCGGCCAAAAGTATCATTAGGAGATTCAAGCTGTTTGGCCGGCTGGAAAAAATAATTGAAATTCCGAAGAAGATGGGAAAATTCATCGCCGGTTTGTTTGCGCGACTGCAAACAAAACTAATCTTGAGAACAAGAATCAAACGCAGCGTTCGAAAAGCGGGACCGAGTAGGCCCGGCAAGTGAAAAGCTTTCTACCAAGTCGAATAAGATGCACATCCTTTATGACGGTGAAGTGTTCCGCTATCAAAGTTTCGGCGGAATCAATCGCTACTTTGAAAATGTCATTCGCAATCTCCCATCCGAGTTCAGGCCGACGCTACTAACCACCGTTGATGGCGATATGAGTCAGGTCGTTCATCCCAACCTGAAAGTGGTTCGGTACGGCCGAGAGCATCTGAACGAAATCTCCGACCGCGTCAACATTCAGAATTTTTCCTACCGACTGGATCTGTACGCCCACAAAAAACTGGAGGCGTGGGGAAAAAATCTAACCAAGCGCGAAATGGAATCGTGGGACCGTTTGGGCCGCTTCCGGCGTTTTGATGTGGCACATCCGACTTACTACTGGTTAATCACCAAGGGCGAAATCAGCGACTATCGCTGTCCCGTAGTCATTACGGTCTGGGACATGACTTATGAACTGTTTGGCGGCAACTACCTGGACCCGACGGGCGAACGAAAAGCCTTAAAGAAGAAGTCGATCATGGCCGCCGATGCATTGATCTGTATTTCGGAGAATACGAAACAGGACTTGATGCGACTGTTTTCGATTCCGGAAAGCCGAATCACGGTCACGCATCTGGCGACGCACTTGAAAGCCGAAATGTCACACGGGCCGGAATCTGTGCCTACGCGTCCCTATTATCTTTACGTTGGAGCGCGACATCAGCACAAGAATTTCCGATTACTGTTGCAGGCTTTTAGCAAGGCCGTGTCGATTGAGCCTGATTTATACCTATATGTTGTGAGCCAGCCGGGGTTCAACCAGGACGAGAGAAAACATATCGCAGATCTCAAGCTGAGCAATCATATCGAACAACAATGCGAGGCGACTGACGAACATTTGGCCAAACTCTATCGCTGCAGTGTGGGCCTGGTATATCCTTCGCTTTACGAAGGCTTTGGCCTGCCGCCACTCGAGGCGATGTCCTGCGGCACTCCCGCGATCGTTTCGGATACTTCTAGCATTCCGGAAGTTGTGGGTGATGCCGGACTTTATTTTGATCCGCATTCGTTGGATGAACTCGCGGAGAGGTTGGTTGAGCTGCGCCGTAACGACGTTCTTCGGCAGGAACTCATTTCTAAGGGATTGGCCCGCGCTGAATTGTTCGACTGGCGGAAGACGGCAGCTGAAACCGTAGGCGTTTATCGCGGCTTGATTCGTTAATTCTCGGAACATATAAGAGGCTCAATCCCTCAATTTACTAGTACCGCCCCATTATTTTCTGTGTTATATAGTGGCCTTCACGTCATGCAACTCAAACGAATTTTTCGCGGGCTCTTCCACGCCGTTGGCCTTGAAATCTACCGCATCCGGCCGGCGCCACCCGCCGTGCAACCGCCCGAAGCTATTCAAGAGCAAGCGCCTGTTCTTTCCGAAAGCAACGACGTGATTCCCGATCTCTTTGACCAAGGCTTACAGCGACTGATGCAAGCTCGCGTTGATTGCCCGATCGCTCTTTTAGAGGGACGCGTTCAGAACTCGCCGCGTTCACGCTTTGAGAAGCAACTCCGATCGAATGGCATTGGGATCCCGCAGTTAATCTGCCCGCCGACAAGCGAGCGCTGATTTGCTCTGTGCCCCGCAACGGTGAGCATTGGCGAATTATTTATGAGCTGAAACAAAAATATGGCGCGAGGATCTTAGCTTTGCCCGAAGTCCTGCTACCGTTTACGGCAATTCAGCTCGCACAAAGTAAATTCGACTACCGCCTGGACAGTTTAGACGCAATCGCGCCGTTCTATCTGGGCGACACTTGGTTTGGGCCTATCGATAGGCTTAACGACCTCATACCCCTGAAGGATAAGCGAGTGATCGAATTCGGGCCCTTCGACGGCGGCCAGACCGCGGGTTTGGTTCATCATGTAGGCATGCTCTTCCTTCAATGGCGTCACGTCGGCTTCCTTTTGCAGGTAGCCGGGATAAATGCATGCGCTTGACGTGTAGAGATACTTCTTCACGCCGTTCTCGCGAGCCGCTTCGATGGTCTGCAAGTTAATGAGCGTGTTGTCTCGGACAACGTCTTTGTAGGCGGCTACGTGTTGAAAGATGACGACCCGTGCGAGACTCTCAGCCATGAGGGCGAGCGATACCGTGTGCAGTCTTTCACCGAAACTAACGGTTTCACATCGGGCGTAAACAAAACGTCCTACTATTTTCACCCAGCTGACCTGTCGAAATTCTTCGCCAATCGTGGCTATCAAATTACGCCCATCGACGACGAATTCGGCGACCCGTGGGCCACCCACCGCTTTTACCGATTTCTCGCCAAGCGCTTAGCCTAACAATAATTAACGGACGATTGGCTGAGAATTTACGGCAGTTGTTTAGCTGTCGGTGCGTAGGCGTATTGTCCCGGAAAATAACTGAAAGCGAGAGCATTACTGCCTTCATTGCCGGCTCTCAGAGCGGGAGCGAGCCTATCCGGCTCGCTTGACCACTTCTATGTTGCTGTTTAGACTTACACCTGCTTTTGGTCTGACAACCTCAAATTCTTACCCGTGCTTTAGGATTTCACCATAGCCGATCGGGAAAAGACTAAGACACAGGCGGGAGGAGTACCAAGAAATGGCATCACTAACACGAGTTCTGGTCACCGGAGCCGGCGGCTTTATTGGACATCATTTAACGAAATATCTGGTCGAGCGCAACTATTGGGTTCGCGGCGTGGACATAAAGGAACCTGAATATGAACCGACTGCTGCCGACGAGTTTCAACTGCTCGATCTGAGATATCGGGAGAACTGCCTACAGGCCACCAAGGACATCGACGAAGTCTATGGCCTGGCCGCGAACATGGGCGGCATCGGGTTTATTGAAACCAACAAGGCTGTGATTGTCCGAGACAACACGCTCATTAACTTGCAGACCATCGAAGCGGCTCGCGAGAACAGCGTGAAGAAGTATCTCTACACGTCAAGCGCATGCATTTATCCCGGCTACCTGCAAAAGGAAGCCGACGTGACGCCATTGAAGGAAGAGCATGCCTATCCCGCCGACGCTGAAGACGGATACGGCTGGGAGAAGCTTTACATGGAGCGGGTCTGCCGGCACTACACCGAAGACTTTGGTTTGGACACCCGCGTGGTGAGATTCCATAACATCTTTGGCCCACTTGGGACTTATGACGGCGGGAGAGAGAAGTCCCCGGCGGCAATTTCTCGCAAGGTCGCTCTTGCCGACGACGGTACTTCGATTGAGGTTTGGGGTGACGGAAAACAGACCCGCTCGTATTGTTACATCGATGACTGTGTCGAGGGCATTTACCGCTTGATGCAGAGCGAGCACCGGGAACCCTTAAATCTCGGCCAGGATCGAATGATCTCGATCGATGAGTTGGTAGAGATTGTTTCCGGCATTTCGGGAAAGAAGATTGGGATGGATTACGACCTCACCAAACCGCAAGGCGTTCGCGGTCGCAACAGCGACAACACGAAATTGCGCGAAGTCCTGAAGTGGGAACCTTCGGTGAGTTTGGAGGATGGACTCGAAAAAACCTATTGGTGGATCGAAGGGGAATTGCGTAAGAAAGGTCTCCTCAAAGAAGCGGTTGCGGTGGCCTGAGATTCGTACGAGTTGATAACCTTATGATTACGGGCCAGCCGTTGTTCGGACCTGTTCTCGCTTAATTTTGCGATCTATTACTCTCTAGTTCTGTTCAGAATCGATGATTGATTCAGTCTCACCCAAGGCGGTTAGTCGCGAAATCGCTTCGCAGGAAGCGGTGACGCCTTCCCGCGCCTACTGGAACCAGCGACATGTGATTGCTGACTTTCTACCTCTCGCCGAGCAGTTGCAGAATGCCGTTGATTGTGCGGGTAATCTTTCATCCTTTCAATGGATCCAGCTCTTTGCGATGACGATGGAATTCAAGCCTGACGTCATCCTTGATTTGGGTCGGGCCAAAGGCAATTCCGCATGCGTTTTCACGGAAGCAGCAAACCGGTTGGGCTCGTGCTCGGTCATCAGTCTGGACATCGAAAACTCGTGGGAAGAGGAGAGCTTACCAAATGTTCGCAAGATTGTTCCTGAGTCGTGGTTTGCACCACTACAGGCGTTGCGGACCGATATTCTTACCTTTGACTATGACAAAGCCTTCGATAATAAGAACAGGGTGTTGATTTTCTGGGACGCCCACGGTTTCACCATCGCCGAGTGCGTACTCGGTCGCATTTTGCCCGCGGTAAAGGAAAAACGGCACGTGGTAATGATGCATGATCTTTCTGATGCTCGCTACTCCGGTGAAGAATGTTCAGCGCCTTATGGCGATCAGCGCTTGTGGAAAGGTGAAAATGCCGAAGAGACAAGAGTCTTACTCGGCCATATTTCGTCCGCTGTTGCTCAATCGGTAGCGATTGTGGATTTTACCAGTCGAAACAAGCTCACTCTTCAGTCTGCAGATCAGGATCTGCACAGTGGATTTGATGAAGCGCAACGAGCGGAGATGCGCCGACTACTTGGCGATCAATTCTTTTCGCTTCAAGGGCACTGGTTTTGGTTTAGTCTTAATGAGAAGGAAGGTCCGTTCTATTTTCCTCGTTTTGAGCCGCCTCAGCAGTCCGTCACGGCGACGCCTATTCCGCTGATTTCTCGACTCAAGATGGGCGCGCGAATAGCGTTGAACCGCTTCAAACCTGACGAGATTAAACACCTAGAGTATTGATTAAGAGATTTTGGATTAACTGAAGGATGCGTTGCGATCTCAGCATTGTTGCGACCTCCCGCAATGATGACCATGGCGGAAACCTGCTTCATCGGATGCAGCTCTTTGTGAACGGCTTGCTTGAGCAGTGCCGGCGACATCAACTGGATGCCGAACTGATTCTGGTTGATTGGAATCCCCCGCCGGACAAGCCAAACCTCAAAGAGGCGCTATCGTACCCGGTGCAGAACGGACGTTGCGATGTGCGCATCATTGAAGTCCCGCCTGAGGTTCACAGTCGGTTTAAGTACAGCGATCAGCTGCCGCTGTTTCAGATGATTGCCAAAAACGTCGGCATTCGCCGGGCTCGTGCGCCGTTCGTGCTGGCAACGAACATCGACATCCTTTTCTCTGATGAGATCATGCGGTTTCTGTGCTCCCAGCGATTGAGTAGGCGACGCATGTACCGGGTAGATCGATATGATGTGAAGCCCAACGTACCAGCCGATGTCCCAATCGAACAGCAGCTGGAGTTTTGTCGCAATAACGTACTGCGTGTTCATGAGCGCCGGAAGCCGGATTATGCTCCTGCTCATTTTGAGCTTCTGTCACGCGGACCTTTCCCCTCTGCCTGGCGAGACTGGCAGAGATGGCCCTCAACCAATGCCGTCCGCGGACTAGTTCAGGGAGATCGCCACTATCTGAAAGATTTGTGGCTTCTTTCTCAACTGAGGTTCGAGGAGTTGCAAGGGCACAGATTTCCGAATACGTTGTCGCGTTACTTCATGCTTGACCTGCCGGTAAACTTGCACACGAATGCATGTGGCGATTTTACGCTGCTGCACTCGCGGTATTGGCAGAAGGTGCGAGGGTACCCGGAGTTCACGAGTTACTGTATGCACGTCGACTCGTTATTGTGCTACATGGCCCATCATGCAGGTGCGCTGGAGGAAGTATTGGCTGATCCCATGCGCATCTATCATATCGAGCACGCAACGGGATCTGGGGATGGGGCGGGTGCGTGGCGCGTGAGCGCGGCACCTCAATCCGGCAGGACGCCACAAACCAACGGGGGCGCGGGCGGCGATAAAGCGACCGCAAGTATTTCGCGAGTTACTTCCGATCAATTAACCGCGTGGGCAAGAGAAATGCGGCGGGCGGGTCGGCCGCTCATGTTTAATTCCGAAGACTGGGGGCTCGCCCGAGAGGAACTTCCTGAAACTGTGATTCAGGCGCGAGACTAGCAACCGAGATGAGCACTACTCCGTATCTTTCCCTAGTCGCGTGTTCTCGTAACGACGATCACGGAGGAAACCTTCTGAATCGCATGCAGTTGTTCGTTCGTGGGTTCCTGGAACAGTGCCGGCGACATCAACTGCGAGCAGAACTCATCTTAGTGGAATGGAATCCACCTGCCGAGAGACCCAGGCTAAAGGATGCGCTCTCGTGGCCCGTCGAAGGCGGGGCTTGCGACGTTCGGATTATCGAAGTGCCGCCGGAGACTCATCGCCGGTTCAAAAACTC
>QHZX01000220.1 GCA_003224835.1 Acidobacteriota bacterium
TACGAGCGGTTTTGATGATACGGCCAGCGGCGCCCTGCAAAGCAACATGAACGGATTCTTTAACACTGCGATCGGGAATTTCGCGCTGTTCAGCAATCGGAGCGGCAACAACAATACCGCGAGCGGCACTCAGGCGCTGTTTCACAACACGAGCGGCTACGACAATACGGCCATAGGAACAGGCGCACTTTTCGGCAACAGAACCGGTCACGATAATACTGCCACAGGTAAGCAGGCGCTCACGGTAACACTCGCGGCTACTTTAATGTCGCCACAGGTTTTTGGGCTATGTTCAGCAACACGACGGGGTACGAGAACACCGCCAATGGAGTGGGTGCTTTATTCAGCAACACCACCGGATTCGACAATGTGGCCACCGGACTTCAGGCTTTGAATAATAGCACGACGGGGTTCTTCAATACTGCGACCGGCAACTTCTCCCTATTTAGCCTTACTATCGGTACACAAAACACTGCGACCGGTTTCGGCGCGCTCGTGAGCAATTCGAGCGGCAACAATAACACGGCGGAAGGAATGAGCGCCCTCTTCAACTCGATCGGCAGTAATAACATTGCCCTAGGGTTCGAAGCGGGCAGCGACCTTGTGGTTGGCGACAACAATATCGATATAGGTAATCGGGGTGTCTCGGCTGAGTCCGATACGATCCGCATCGGAACAAAGGGAACGCACACTGCGACCTTCATCGCTGGAATAGCCGAGATCCCAGTTATCGGGAGCCAAGTCGTGGTAAACTCGAACGGCAAGCTCGGCATCACAAGCTCGTCGGCACGCTTTAAGGACGCAATCAAACCAATGGATAAAGGGAGTGAGTCGATTCTGGCGCTGAAACCGGTCACTTTCCGCTACAAGAAGGAGATTGACCCGGAGGGCGTCCCACAATTTGGCCTCGTGGCTGAGGACGTGGAGAAGGTCAGTCGCGATTTGGTGGCTCGTGACGCCGAAGGGAAGGTTTATACAGTTCGCTACGAAGCGATCAACGCGATGCTGCTCAACGAGTTCCTGAAAGAGCACCGCAAGAATGAGGAACAAGGGCGTGACATACAGGAACAAAAAGCGACCATCGCACTCCAGCAAAAGCAGATTGACGCGCTTACCGCAGGTCTCCAGAAAGTGAGCGCTCAGGTTGAAGCGATCAAACCTGCCCCGCAAGTGGTCAAGAATCCCTGAAGCCGGTTGGAGTTGGGGCTGCGTCACAGCCATTGATTCCAACGGGCGAACGTCTGGACTGCTGACGCGCATCGCGACAACGGAAAGCGTTTCATTGTGCACGCCGATGAGAAGCTGATGGCATTTCTGGAATTGGAATCGGCAGTCCGTCATACTTAGCAACTCAGTTTGCGCCGCACGGCAGCCAAGCCAAGCAAAGCGCAGCCGAGCAGAGAAGCTGTTGTGGCGCCATCGGGCCCCCCAGCCCCCCCTCCGATGATGAGGGTGAAGTTCTGGTCCGCTCCGGTCCCGCACGTCCATACGTACGTGCCGGGGTTCACGCCGAGGTTGCCAAAGTTCGTACCGTTCCAGGTCGCGGTGCCCGATAGAGGATCACCGAAGAGATAGCCAATCTGGCTCGAAATTAACGTTGGGAAGCCCCCCACCATGGACGCAGCCTGAATGCCGACAAGCTCTCCGACTACAAACAATTCCGCCGAGCATTGAGTGTCCTCGATCCCTACGGACTTCATTTCAACCGCGATGTAATCCGTGCAGCGGAAAATCCCCAGCCGTCAATCGCTAACCAATTTCGTCCTCAGTAATGAAGCCAAACAGCCCGTGTTCTTCGTCCGCGATTTGTAGTCCGAGGCTTGTTACGGTACGATTGAGAAGACGACAGTAGCTCCATCCGAGCTGTTCTGAAACCACTTATCCCGCGCGATCACTCGCACGCGCACATCGCGAATGCCGGAGCTTGCCGGGAGACGCCAGTCAAAGCTTCGCGCGCTCGCGGCGAGGCCTGTTGCGATTAAATGGAAAGTTTTACCACCATTCGTCGAAACCTGAACATCAAATGAACGTAAACCTTCCGGGGCGGATGCAGTCCAAGTAATCGGGACAACACTGCCACCGGAAAAAACCGATCCCGCAGTTGGCGAGGTCAGATGAACCTGTGGTGGCCGTAGGCCCAAGCCCGGATCTGGACGAATCGAAAAGTAACTGTTCGAAAAGAACCATTTGATGTCATTCGAATTTGAATAGGACAATACCACGAGACGTGCTGTATCGGTGCTAAGGATCGGCAACGTCACGTTTTCTCCAAATAGACTGATGAGTCCGCCATCGGATTCAAGAAAAATGAATCCTTCGGTGATGCCTCCATTAGCGCTGCCGGCCCAGTTAATTGCAGGCGCGGCGTGACCGCCAATGAATGTTTGACCCGAATAGTTAGAGGTAATTTGAATGTTTCCGGTGATTCGTCCACTCGGCACGATTAGCGGCGTCTGGTCCCAGCCTTGTTGACCGGAGCTGTCGATAGCTATGATCCGAAGAAACTGATTGGTGTTAGTAGGTTGAAAAGCTATTGCCGGAACAGTTACTTCGCGCGAACTGGTCGTAGGAGAAAGATTGTTCGCCAGGACGATCGGATTAGCGCCAAAAAGCTCAAAATTGGAGCTTGCAGGTGAGAGTAAAATGCGTTGGCTCGCGACGCTTGCGCTGTTGCTTACGTTCCAGCGTAGAATAAGCTTTTCACCCGTCTCGGCCACAAATTCGGGCGGTCTGATAATAGTTGTAATTCCGTACCAGCTAAAACCGAAAGAAACCATGCCGACAACGGGCGGATTATTTGCGATCGCGGGGGGTGCGGTCAGAAATGGCTGAAACGCGATTGGTCCCGTGATCGCATCTCCCTGGCCACCGGGATTCTGGGGCGTTCTGGGACCTGTCGGATGGCCCCAATAATTAAGTTGTGCGGGTACGGTGCTTGCCGCCTGGTTCTGAATAGCCGTTCCATTCCCTTCAAACCAATTGCTAAGCAAACTTGCAGCACTTAACACTAAGGTACCCTGCGGTGTCGATTGTGCGCCTGTAATATTGTTGAAAACGCGGGTTTTGCTCAGGGTAAGTATACCAAAAGTGTTTGTATTCACTCCGATCTGATTGTTCTGGATAACGGAATTTGAAATCTGAAGGAAGTTATCTGTGTTAGTAACTCCAAAGCGGGCACGATTCACGACGGCATAATCGAGATTTGATCCTTCTGTGGAATTGGTGTCGAAATGCAGTCCATCCCATGGCGCTGCAGCATTCAGGGCATCAAACGTGATCAACTGGTTTGGCAGCCCCTTCGCGATTACACGTCGCGTGGATACAATGCTCAAGCCGGCGAGACCGGTCACTGTTGGATCAAACTTAACGGTTACTCCGGGATCAATTGTTAAGGGGCCGCCGCCGTTTATCAGATTCGTAACAAGGTAGGGCAATCCAAGATTCGCCCATCGCATAACTCCCTGACTGCCACCATCGTGCGCCCAAATCATATTCCGCGTATTTCCGGTACGCGGGACAATCGATTTCGGCAAGAGTCCTCCTTCTATATCCACGGGATAAAGATTTCCCTGAAGCGCGTTAAGCGGTCCGAGAAGAAAACTTCCACCGGTAAGACTAAGACCACCAGCTGTGCTCACGTTCGAAGCGTGGACACCGTCGACAAACAGCGGCTGGATAGCTTGAAATGTTTCGCGAAGAATGGAGAGTGGCTGGCCCTGAACCGTATTTATTCCCCTGAGACAAGCGTAGCCGCGCAGTACCTGTGTGATTGTATTGGTAAAGTTGCAATCTCTTAGCCTTAAATAAGTGTCGGTGATCTGCATCTGAGTGTTTACGAAACTGTAGCGGATTAACGTGACAACCGGAGGGAAACTCGGGGGAAGAATGTCAAGGGAGTAGATGAGTCCATTTGGACCCCTGCAGCTCGTGTCGGAGATTGTCATCTTGCCGGGGCCACCGCGGACTTGTCCCGTGACATCGGCAAAATTCATATTTATGGTTCCGTCCTGGAGTGTGATCGCCGGGGGAAAGTTGCTCGTTGCACTGATGATTATATGGTTTCCGGTCTGGCCCTGCGCATTGAGAATACCGGATACGGTCAGCGTGTGTCCCTGGAATTGAAGCTCAACACCCGCCTGGACGATAACTCTTCCGCCTCGTGGGATAGTTAAATCGACACAAATCTGAAACGGGCTGTTCGCAGCTGCCCATGTAACAGTTTGTCCGGGTCGCGGTATTGGAGGCAAATTACACTGGGCCTGTAGGGGAAGGGCGCTGCGTAAAATCCCGACGGCTATTAGCAAGCGAAAACACCAACTCTGCCAATGTCTTA
>QHZX01000222.1 GCA_003224835.1 Acidobacteriota bacterium
GCTACGTCGCGCACAACGGCGAAATTAACACCTTGAAAGGGAACGTTGCCTGGATGCATGCTCGCCAATCCATTCTGGCGAGCGAACGCTTCGGCGACGACATTAAGAAGTTATTTCCGATCATCGAGCCTGCAGGAAGCGATTCCGCCAGCTTTGATAATGCCGTCGAGTTGTTGTTTCAGGCTGGACGCAGCATCCCCCACGTAATGGCCATGCTGATTCCGGAGGCTTGGGCGGGCAATCCGCATATGAAGCCGGAGAAGCGGGCGTTCTACGAATATCACTGTTCGTTGATGGAACCCTGGGACGGGCCAGCGGCAATTGCGTTCACCGATGGCCGCGTGATCGGCGCGACCCTGGACCGTAACGGATTGCGTCCGGGACGTTACGTAGTCACCGATGATGATCTCGTGGTGATGGCTTCGGAGGCCGGAGTTCTTTCAGTTCCACCGGAAAAAATAAAGCGAAAAGGCCGGCTGCAACCGGGAAAGATGTTCCTGGTCGATACTGTCGAAGGGCGGATCATCGCAGATAAAGAAATAAAAGCCCGGCTTGCTGCCCGCCAGCCATATAGCGAATGGCTGAATGAAAATCAGATCACGCTGGATCATCTGCCCGAGCCGGTTCGGGTTCATCCTTCAGACCACTCGACCATCCTTTCGCGACAGCGCGCTTTTGGCTACACCGATGAAGACCTGAAGATGATCATCGAACCAATGGCTGCCAAAGGCGAGGAGCCGGTCGGCTCGATGGGAACGGACACGCCGCTGGCCTGTTTAAGCGACAAGCCACAACCGCTGTTCAATTATTTCAAGCAGCTCTTTGCGCAGGTTACGAATCCGCCGATCGATCCTATTCGCGAAGAGATGGTCATGTCGCTCATCAGCTACATCGGAACGGAACGCAACATTCTTGATGAGACTCCGGAAAATTGCCATACGCTGAAACTACCGCATCCCATTCTGACCAATCGTGACCTCGAAAAATTGCGGCGGGTTTCCCGCGGAGACCTCCTTGCTATTACGCTTCCGGCGCTGTTTCGCGCTGCTGATGGGGAAGCCGGCTTGCGTTCTGCGCTCGATGAGATCTCGCGGCGCGCATCGCTTGCGGTGAAGTCTGGTTACACCTTGCTGATATTGTCCGATCGTGGCGTAGACAAGGACTATGCTCCGATACCCAGCCTGCTGGCGTTAGCGGCGGTCCACAACTTATTGGTCCGGGAAGAAACTCGTACCCAGGTTGCGTTGATTATCGAGTCTGGCGAGCCGCGCGAGGTCATGCATTTTGCGCTGCTGATTGGATATGGCGCCAGTGCCATCAATCCGTATCTTGCAATCGAGACGCTCGAGGATCTGGCAGGAAGAGGTTATCTGCCGGGTGGGATGACTCCCGATATCGCCGTTAAGCACTTCATCAAAGCGATCAATAAAGGACTACTGAAAACGTTTTCGAAGATGGGCATCTCTACGCTCCAAAGTTATCGCGGGGCGCAGGTTTTCGAGGCGATCGGACTTAACAGCGACCTGGTCGATGCTTATTTTGCCGGAACAGCTTCGCGAATCGGGGGCGTTGGATTGGATGTTTTGGCGCGCGAAGCGCAATTAAAACACGAGTTCGCGTTTCGTACGGTGACGGATGCAGACACTGAACTCGCGGTCGGTGGCAGCTACAACTTCCGTGTGAATGGTGATTATCACCTCTTAAATCCAGACACCATCAGCAAATTGCAACACAGCGTGCGCGAGCAAAATTTTAAGAGCTTCGAAGAATACGCAGAACTGATCGACAACCAAAGCCGCAATTTGGCGACACTGCGCAGCTTGATGAAGATCAAGAAGGGCCGGAAGCCGGTGCCCGTCGAGCAAGTGGAACCAGCGAAAGAGATCGTCAAGCGATTTACCACTGGCGCAATGTCATTCGGTTCCATCAGCAAGGAAGCGCACGAGACGCTGGCGATCGCGATGAACCGGATCGGAGGCAAGTCAAATACCGGCGAAGGCGGTGAGGACGAAGAGCGCTATAACAAGGATGCAAATGGCGACTGGCGGCGCAGCGCGATCAAGCAAGTGGCCTCAGCCCGCTTCGGCGTGACAGCGAACTATTTGGTGAATGCGGAAGAACTGCAGATCAAAATGGCCCAAGGCGCGAAGCCTGGCGAAGGCGGACAGCTGCCCGGCCACAAGGTTGACGATGTCATCGCTCGACTGCGGCATTCTATCCCTGGAGTAGGGCTGATTTCGCCGCCCCCGCACCACGACATCTATTCCATTGAAGATCTCGCGCAGCTGATTTACGACCTGAAAAACACTAATCCGCAGGCACGGATTTCGGTAAAACTGGTTTCAGAAATTGGTGTCGGGACCGTAGCTGCCGGCGTGGCAAAAGCGCACGCCGACGTTGTGCTCATTTCGGGTGATAGCGGGGGAACTGGAGCATCGCCGCTCAGTTCGATCAAGCACGCCGGTATTCCATGGGAGCTCGGTCTCGCGGAGACGCAGCAGGTCCTCTTAATGAATGACCTGCGTAGTCGAATTCGCGTGCAGACCGATGGCAAGCTGCAAACCGGTCGCGATGTGGTTATCGCTGCATTGCTCGGCGCGGAGGAATTTGGATTTGCCACAGCCCCTCTAGTTGCAATGGGCTGCATCATGCTACGGAAGTGTCACCTGAATACTTGTTCGGTGGGCATCGCCACGCAAGATCCTGCCCTGCGCAAAAAGTTCACCGGCCAGCCAGAGCACGTCATCAATTTCTTTTTCTTTGTTGCCGAGCAGGTTCGGCAGTACATGGCAGAGCTGGGCTTCCGGAAAGTTAATGAGATGGTCGGCCGAGTGGACATGCTCGACGTGCAGCCTGCGGTCGATCACTGGAAAGCATGCGACGTGGACCTTTCGGCGATCCTTTACAATCCGCCGCTGCCTGGCCGCGTCGCTCGTCATTGCGTGCAGGCACAAGATCACGGACTGGAAAAGGCGCTTGATCATGAGTTGATTGCAGGCGCGAAAGACGCGCTCGAAAATCGCGCACCGGTTGAGATGAGCTTCCCGATTCGCAATGTGCATCGCACTGTTGGCGCCATGTTGAGCGGCGAGATTGCGCGGCGTTACGGGTCAGAGGGTTTGCCAGACGATACCATTCGGATCAAGTTCGAGGGCTCCGCGGGGCAGAGCTTCGGCGCATTCCTGGCGAAAGGTGTGACCATGACGCTCGAGGGCGATGCGAACGACTACGTTGGCAAGGGTCTTTCCGGCGGACGCATCATCGTGCATGCACCGGGAAATTCGCAATTCGCGGCGGAAGAAAACATTTTGATCGGCAATGTCGTGC
Organism: Acidobacteriota bacterium; assembly: GCA_003224835.1. Classification (GTDB taxonomy): domain Bacteria; phylum Acidobacteriota; class Terriglobia; order Terriglobales; family Acidobacteriaceae; genus Gp1-AA145. The sequence continues at coordinate 3,328 of QHZX01000222.1, forward strand.
TCTACGGCGCGACCAGCGGGGAAGCGTTCTTCAGCGGTGTTGCCGGCGAACGGTTTGCCGTGCGC
>QHZX01000221.1 GCA_003224835.1 Acidobacteriota bacterium
GCCCGCGCCGGGCGAGTACGCCGTCGGCATGACTTTCTTGCCGGTAGAAAAACATCCACGCCTGAACTGCGAAGGTGTACTCGAGCGAATTATCCGCGAGGAAGGTCTCACCGTTTTGGGCTGGCGCGACACTCCGGTCAACGGCGATGCAATTGGACGGGTCGCCCGCGCGTCGCAACCTTATATACAGCAGATTTTTGTCGGCCGTCCTGCGGAAATGGATGAAGACGCATTTGAGCGCA
>QHZX01000259.1 GCA_003224835.1 Acidobacteriota bacterium
GGGATCGACCTTTACTTCCTCAAGCGTGATTTTCAACTGGAGCGCCGGCAGCGCCACCGCCTACTTTCTTTTAGTGAGCAGTTCACCCAATGGCAGCGATATTTACAGCTCTGGAATAGTGACGGTACTCTCGAACACCGTAAATAACATTCCCACTGACGGGCGTACTATCTATGTGACGCTAGGTTCCCAAGTTAACGGTTCATGGATCGACAACAACTATACGTATAATGCCTTCAACTCGACAGCTACGCCAACTCCAACCCCTGCTCCTACTCCAACACCTACTCCCACTCCTACTCTAACTCCTACTCCTACTCCGACAAATACGTTTCTTACTGGCCTCTACGCCTATTACAAGTTGGATGAAGCCAGCAACAGCACTGCCATCGATGCGGCGCACGGGAGAACCCTAGGACAATACAACGGCATTGTAGGAAGCGCAGCCGGTGTTATCAATACGTCGCGGTATTTCCCCGGGAGTGCATCTTTCTTTCGCGAATCTTCGACCGATTTCGCGCCGGGGGCTAACCATTTCTTTGCCACATTCTGGACCAAGGCCGCAACTTTGACATATTCATACGACGCATCATTCCTTGGCCGGTACGGCCTTCCTTATGCGGAATGGCTGGTATGGTATAACATCAGCACCCACAAGGTTAGATTTTCCGTGAGCGCAACCGGGAACACAGCTACTACCATTGATTCGACGACAGCTCTAACTAGTACCACTAGCTGGTACGGTCCCGTTTTCAACGGTGGAGCGTGTAAGTTCGTTTTAGGCTCCGAAAATGGAGGGAACCCATGGGTCGGAGAGATAGATGAGGTCGCTATCTGGATAGGCAGAAATGACCTATCTATTTCAGAAGTGCAACAACTTTACAATAAAGCCGCTGGCTTGCCCTTCAGTTCGTTCCATTAATCTTGTCCGACGTCATGTCCGCCAATTTGGTGCGCTCAATTCTCATCTCCTTTGTGCTGCCATGCTTGGTGCTTTCGCCGCCAGCGCAAGCACAACTACCTAATATCTTTACGGCAGACAACCCAAGCGGTTCGCTTAGTTCTGGCGGAGCTAACATAGCCTACCTTCAAAATACCATCGGGAGTGACGTAACGCTGACCTTAGACGGCAATACGATCACAACCAAAGCTAATCGATTGAATATTTTTGATAAAAGCTCTGGGACATGGGTTCAAAAAGTAATTCTGAATCAGCAGTCGCAACCGGTTTCGACCACTAAGACATTCTCGACGAGAAATAACACATTCCTCACTGGCCTCTACTCTTATTACAAGCTGGATGAAGCTAGCAACAGCACTGCTATCGATGCGGCGAACGGGAGAACCCTAGGACAATCCAACGGCATTGTAGGAAGCGCAGCCGGTGTTATCAATACGTCCCGGTATTTCCCCGGGAGTGCATCCTTCTTTCGCGAATCTTGGACCGATTTCGCGCCTGGGGCTAACCATTTCTTTGCCACATTCTGGACCAAGACCGCAACTTTGACATATTCATACGACGCATCATTCCTTGGCCGGTACGGCCTTCCCTATGCGGAATGGCTAGTATGGTTCAATACCAGCACGCATAAGGTTAGATTTTCCGTGAGCGCAACCGGGAACACAGCTACTACCATTGATTCGACGACAGCTCTAACGAGTACCACTAGCTGGTATTTTGTGGCAGTGGGCTGGGACGGAACGCACATTAAGATTTCCGTAAATGGTGAACCATATGTCACGGCCAGCTTTGCCGGTCCCGTGTTTAATGGCAGTGGCGCGAAGTTCTGTCTAGGCTCGGAAAGTGGATCAGATCCATGGTTTGGACAGATAGATGAGGTAGCTATCTGGATAGGCAGAAATGATCTAACTATTTCAGAAGTGCAACAACTTTACAATAACGGCGCCGGCTTGCCCTTCAGTTCGTTCCATTAATCTTGTCCGGCGTCACGTCCGCCAATTTGGCGCGCTCAAGTTTCGCGACCCGCGCTTTTCGCCACCTTTGATGCCGAAAATCTGTGAGACCTCAGGACGCTGAAGCTCGAAATGCGGAATTAAAGAGGTTACCCTTTTAGCTGAAGCACCTTCTTCTCTTATACTGAGGCCGACCTCTGACCTCTGACTTCTGATCTCCGACCTCTGACTCATGTGCGGCATTTGCGGCCAGCTTAACTTCGCCCGGAACGACCCGGTGGAACTGGAAACGATTCGGCGAATGACCCAAACAATGGTCCACCGCGGTCCTGATGACGAAGGCTACTTTATTTCCGGTGCAGTAGGGCTTGGCTTCCGACGACTTTCCATCATCGATCTGGCGGGAGGCCATCAGCCGATGTCGGACGCTGAAGAAACAATCTGGGTCATCCTGAATGGTGAAATTTACAACTTCAAGGAATTGCGCGTCCAGCTTGAGAAACGCGGCCATCGTTTTCGCACAAATTCGGACACCGAAGTGATTATTCACGGCTACAAGGAATGGGGCGCCGAAGTTCTGAAGCATCTCAACGGCATGTTTGGTCTAGCCATTTGGGATGTAAAAAACCATCGGTTGGTGGTGGCCCGGGATGCAATGGGGATCAAGCTGATTTATTACCGGATCGCTAATGGTCAGTTGACATTTGGATCGGAAATCCGCGCGGTTCTGGCCGCGCAAGATTCTAAACCGGAAGTGAACCCGGTCGCGTTAAACTTGTTTCTGCGATTCCGTTACACGCCATCTCCTTTGACGATCTTTCGAGATGTCCGGAAACTCGCGCCGGGGACCATGCTAGTTGTCGAGGACGGAAAATGGCGGGAAGAGCGTTGGTACAATTATACGCCAGTTCCTTTTTCGACTCCGAAGGAAGAGAAAGAGGCCACACGTGAACTTCTGGAATTATATCGGGCGGCGGTTCGCCGCCACCTTTTGAGCGATGTGCCAGTCGGAATACTTCTGAGCGGCGGCCTCGACTCGGGCCTGCTCCTGGCTTTGATGAATGAGGAGGGCGGTCCCTGGCCCGCATACACGATCGGCTATGGCGAGACATTCCGAGATGATGAGTTGGCTGATGCGGCCGAGACTGCCTCCCTTCTTGGCGCCAAGCACATAACGGTGGAGCTTGATCAGACCGAATTCGAAAGCTCTCTTCCAAAGATCGTGGAATGTCTCGAAGAACCGATCGCAGCTTCTTCTATTGTTCCGATGTACTTCGTCTCTCAGCGCGCGCGACAAGATGTCAAGGTTGCCTTGATTGGTCAGGGGCCGGATGAATTGTTCGGTGGCTACAAACGGCATTTGGGAGTTCATTACGGAGACTGGTGGCGCGGATTGCCAGTAGGTCTCCGCTCGATGATTGGCTCTGCCATCAATGGGCTGCCTCGCAACGAAATGCTGAAGCGGGGCACGCGTTCACTTGGAATCGAGAACCGGCTGAAGCGCTATCAGGACGTTTTCTCCCTGGCGCCCGCGGAAACCATCAATGGACTCTTTTGGGACGACGTTCTTCCTGCGAAACCGGCCCATGAACTGGTCGAGTATTGGAGGGCACTATTGCCACAAATGGAGCAGACCGACGAACTGGGTGGATTTCAGCTTCTTGAAATCCGCTCTTCACTTCCGGATGAACTGCTCATGTACGCGGACAAGCTCTCTATGGCTCACAGCCTGGAAGTGCGCGTGCCATATCTGGATCGAACGGTGGTGGAATACGTCCAGCGGCTTGATGCCAGCTTTAAAATCCGGCGTGGTACTCGCAAATGGCTGCATCGGCAGGTTTGCCGGAGTTACCTGCCACCGCGTATCCTTAAGCGCAAGAAGCGCGGCTTCGCCGTCAATGTGGTGGATGGATGGTTACACTCCTCGGCGCAAGGCCAGCTTCCGGAAATGCTCCTGGACGAAAGCTCTCTTATGTTCGATCTGCTCAACCCTGAGCCGGTGCGAAAGCTCCTAAGCGAGCACAGATCAGGGAGGCAAGATAACCACAAGCTCTTGTTCAGCCTGGTCATGCTCGAGCAGTGGTTGCGCAAAATGCGCTTGGCAACTCAGAGCGTTGCATCGGTTGCATGATCCAGTTGCCGAAACGCACAAATTCTATGTCGGAAACGATCGCGCTAGAAAGAAGACCGAAGCTAAAGGTTTTCAATCAGGAAACTTTGATCAAAGGAAAGCCGGCTCAAGTTCAATGTGTAGAAATCGGCGGACAAAGCTTCGCCATCACCAACGGGCCACTGACAATCGTAAGGCTTGAGGACGAGTGGTACGAAGATGTAAATAACCCTTCCGCCGTGATTGCTGCTTTGAAGGAACGCTCTCGAGTCAATCCAGACATCCTTACGTTTTGGCAGCGCGTTCCGGAGATCGAACCGAAATACCCATACCACACGGAATGGGAGTCGCTCGCCGTTCTTCCAATCACGAGCTTTGACTACTGGTGGAACAAGCAGGTAAAAGGAACGACCCGAAATATGATTCGTAAGAGCCAGAAGGTGGGAGTGGAAGTGCGTCAAGTGGCCTTTGATGACGACTTCGTGCGGGGGATGACAGACATCTTCAACGAGACGCCAGTGCGGCAGGGGAAATCTT
>QHZX01000548.1 GCA_003224835.1 Acidobacteriota bacterium
CTAGCCCAAAGTTCGACGTGCGCGATGCAGCGGGAAAGAAATGGAAAGCAAAGCTGGGGCTCGAGGCGAAACCTGAAACGGCTGCTTCTAGGTTCCTATGGGCGGTGGGATACGCCGCAAACGAAAATTATTTTGTTGACCACCTGCAAGTGACGAACATGCCGCCACAACTCAAGCGACGGCGCGCGCACGGTCTTACAGGCCATGACGGGGATGTGCCAAACGTCCGCCTGCAACGCCGCGCTGATCACGACAAGAGAGTGGGAGACTGGAACTGGCACAACAACCTGTTTTACGGCTCGCGTGAATTCAATGGGCTCCGCGTGATGATGGGGCTTATCGCGAATTGGGACCTGAAAGACGAGAACAATGCGATTCTCGAGGATGAAATAAAATCAGGGGCGCGCTTATACGAAGTGAGCGACGTAGGCACTGCGTTCGGCACACCGGGAAAAAAATATTCAGACAAGGCTTCGAAAGGTAATGTGGGAGCCTACTGCCACACAAAGCTGATCGCCCACATTCACAAAGACTACATTGACTTGAATTTTCCCAGGCGTCCTTCGATCGCTAATCTCTTCGAGTTGGAATGGGATTTCTTCTTTCACCAAGTTAGCATTGAGTGGATAGGCAAGCACATTCCTCGCAGCGACGCGAAGTGGATTGGTTCGCTGTTGGCCCAGCTTTCTCCTGATCAGATTCGTGACGCTTTTCGCGCGGCCGGGTATTCGCCGACCGAAGTTGACGCTTTAACTCAGGCTGTGATTTCCAGAATTCAGGAATTGAACAGCTTATGAAGCTTTTGTCAGTTCCGGCTCTTCTTCTCTGAATTGTAACTTGTGCAGCTCCGCGTAAATTCCATTCAGCTTCATAAGTTCCTCATGATTTCCGCGCTCAGCGATTTCGCCGTTGGCCACCACAAGTATCATGTTTGCCCGCTGCACGGTTGAGAGTCGATGAGCTATTACCACCGACGTGCGACCTTCCATAAGCCGGTCCAGTGCTTCAAATACGAGTTTTTCCGAAGCTGAGTCCAATCCGGTTGTCGGCTCATCCAGCAAGAGAATCGGCGTATTGCGGATCACCGCCCGCGCAATTGCTATCCGTTGTCTCTGCCCTCCGGAAAGTGTCATTCCACGTTCGCCAATGACGGTGTTGTAGCCATCTGGTAGCTTTTCTATGAATTCGGTCGCGTTTGCCATCTCCGCGGCTTTTATGATTTCTGCGCGCGTGCACCCCGGCCTTCCATACGCGATGTTCTGCCACACCGATGCATGGAATAAAACGGTTTCCTGCAAAACGAAGCTCATTTGCTGCCGCAAAGATTTTTGTTGAAATTGTCTTACATCAGTTCCATCTATTCTGATTACGCCCTGGTCAGGATCGTAGAATCGCGCCAGCAGGCTGATGATACTAGTCTTTCCTGCACCGGTTGGCCCTACCAGCGCGGATACTTCTCCGGCGTTCATTTTGAAACTGATGTTTTTGAGTGTTGGTGATTCAGGAGCGTAGGAAAATGAGACGTTATTAAACTCAATTTCTCCTTTCAGCTTCGGTGCCTTCTTTGCTTTTGGTAGATCTTTAACCTCGATCTGCGTTTGAAGAATCTCCTGAATCCGCTCGTAACCCACAGCCGCTTTCGAATAGGTGTCGGTCATCTTCGAGATCTCCTGCATCGGCTTATACATTTTGCCGAGATACAGAATAAAGACGACCAAAGATCCTGCCGTAAAAACTCCGCTCATCACCAGGCGGGCTCCGAACCACAGTACGAGCCCGGTACCTAAAGCCACTACGATACCGACCAGCGGAGTCAACTTCGCTTTAAGGGTGCGCGCCCGCATGGCAATATCCACTGCTTCCAAGCTTTCTTGCTCCATGCGGCGCACTTCGTAATCCTCACGCGCAAACGCTTTCACCACGCGAATTGAGGAGAACACCTCCTGAACGACCGAGGTAATTTCGCCTTCCTTCTTGCGCACCTCGCGCGAAGCTTTCTTAATTCGGCGTGTGTACGAATACACAATGGCAAAGAGCACCGGAACTACCGACAGTGCAATGAGCGTAAATTTCCAGAGGAGACCGTTCATAATGAAGCTCTGAATATTTTCTATATCGTCGGTCACTCGGCTAATCAGGTCGCCGGTACGCTCGTGGTCATGAAATGCGAGCGATAGCCGCTGAATATGAGAGTAAATAGTCAACCGCAGGTCATAGCTGACCCATTGCGCGACGCTGGTGGTCAGGTACTTCTCACCATACGTACAAATCGCATCCAGGACGGCGATTGCAAGCACCGCCGCGCATGCGAACTTCAGTACCGCCATCTTGTCTGTT
>QHZX01000260.1 GCA_003224835.1 Acidobacteriota bacterium
AGTCAGAAATTGTTGACTAAACGAGGAATGTACTTCCAGCTGCTCTGAATCTTTTTATTCATGCTAGACTTCGTTCCGTGATGATGATGCAGGCTTAGGGGCTGCGCAACATCATGTTTGCGGTGTGTTCATCTGGCATCGCTCTTCGATTTTAAGGGACGGTTCCTTCGCCATTTCGCGCACGGGCTTGTGATTTCCAGCTCAGGTTCTCTGGCCGGATTGTGTGGACCTGGGAAGGAGTTTGAATGGGTGTTGCCCTGCACCAGGATGTGTGCGCCGCTTTTTTCGATCGTTTACGCCAAGCTCCGTCTCGCGCTCTATTGCTTGATTACGACGGAACCCTTGCGCCCTTCACCCCGGACCGGGACCGCGCCTACCCGTATCCCGAAATACCCGAGTTGGTCGCGAAGATCATGCGCAATGGAACCCGTGTTGTTCTTATCAGCGGCCGGCCGGCAACTGAGCTGCTGTTTTTGAGTGGCATTCACCCTCATCCAGAAATCTGGGGAAGTCACGGCTCTGAGCGGCTCATGCCCGATGGCGCGTATCAGGTCGAACCGCCTTTGCCGGATCATCAATCCGCATTGCAGGCGGCTGCAAGTTCACTGCACGCCTGCGGATTTGCCTCTCGCATGGAGATCAAGCCGGGAGGAATTGCCGTCCACTGGCGCGGTTTGTCACCCCAGCAGCGAGTGCCCATGGAAGCCAAAGTCAGAAGCTTATTCACTTCCGCAATCGAAGACCACGGCCTGCACCTTCTACCATTCGACGGCGGCCTCGAACTGCGTGCTCCTGGCAAGAATAAAGGAGACGCAGTCTCGGCGATTCTGTCCGACTTTGGGTCCGAAGTAGCCGCTGCTTATTTAGGCGATGATCAGACTGACGAGAATGCCTTTCGTGCCATCAAAGGGCGGGGTATTGCAGTTCTGGTGCGCCCTGAACCCCGGCCTACCGTGGCCGACATCTGGTTGCAGCCGCCAGACCAACTGGGTCGTTTTCTGCGCGATTGGCTGACAGCCTGTGGAGCGGAAGCATGAAGCTGCTGGAAGGGCGTCTGATCAATGTATCGAACCGCTTGCCGGTGGAAATCAAACACCGAAGCGGACATCTGCGCCAGTCCGCCAGTGCAGGCGGGCTCGCCTCAGCGCTCGATAACATTTGGCGACATCAGCACGGGCTGTGGATCGGTTGGGCGGGACCGGTCGATGCCGAGGCCGCCACCCCGCTGTTGCAAAAGGCCGCTCGTGGTCGTCCCTACAGCCTCCGCGCGGTACCACTGTCTTCGCAGGAACCCTCGCGGTGCAACTTCGATCCCGAATACTGGGAGGTTTATCAACGCGTCAACCGCAAATTTGCCCAGACCACGGCAGAGAACGTCACTGGTAAGGACTTTATATGGGCCCATGATTACCACCTCATGTTGATGGGCCATTACCTACGCGAAACCGGCTGCACTACCCCGACCGGGTTTTTCCTTCACATTCCATTTCCAGGACCGGATATTTTTGAAAAACTGCCCTGGCGCAAAAATATTCTCCGCTGCCTGCTGGGTTACGACCTTCTCGGATTTCAGACCGACCGCGACCGCTTCAACTTCCTGAGTTGTGTCGAACGAATTCTTCCCGGAGCATCGTCGGAACGGCAGCATGTTCAGCACATAGTCACTTGCGACAATCACAAGACCAAGATTGCCACATTCCCCATCAGCATCGCTTTTGAGGAATTCGCCAACCACGCCGCCAGTCACGACGTCGAAGCCGCAGCTCACCAACTCCGCCGCGAGCTCTCCAATAACTTCATGCTGCTTGGCGTCGACCGCATGGATTACACCAAGGGAATTCCCGAGCGCCTAAAGGCCTTTCGTATCTTGCTGCGCCGCTATCCCGAGATTCGTCACCGGATCACCTTTGTGCTGGTCGTCGTTCCCAGCAGGGAAGACATAAAGGAATATAAAGCCCTGCGCAGGGAAGTGGAGCTGCTGGTCAGTCAGATCAACGGCGAATTCACCGACGCCGGTTGGGTGCCCATTCACTACATTCACCGCAACCTCACACGCAAACAGCTGCTGAGCTACTATCGCGCTGCCGATATCGGATTGATTACTTCGCTGAAAGACGGAATGAACCTGGTGGCGAAAGAATTCTGCGCGGCTCAGGTTGACGAGCAGGGCGTGGTGATTGTCAGCGAGTTTGCGGGAGCTGCCGCCGAGCTTCGTCACGGCGCGTTGGTGGTGAATCCTAACGACTTGGCCGGAGTTGCCGAAGCCATTCATCGCGCGTGCGTGATGCCGGTGGAAGAGAAGCGAGCGCGTATGAAGCTGCTGCGGGATGTCGTACGTACCTACAATGTGCAGGGTTGGGCTGAGTCATTTCTCGAAGCCGCGCTGTCGACAGATAAAGTCGCACCCAGTGCTTCTACCCCTGAAGGCACCGATTTCCCGCTCGTCGCCTCCTCCACGGGTCAGGACCAACGAATCGCCTAGTATCGTTGCTGCCGTTTGGATCCCGCTGCCCTCGGCTGCCCTTTTAGCGCAGATCGAGTCCCCAGTTTTTTTCTCTTGGCAAGCTCCTTTTTTGAATACATGCTCCCGCGGCATTTCTTGGCGCCACACCAGCATGGGGCAGGATCATCAGGGTCCCCGTCGTAAAGGTTATAGTCGTAGGCCAATTCCTCGCCCGCGTTTATGTTGCGAATCGCGCGGATAATGACTCGCCCTCGAATTTCGTCGGCTTCACAATTGGGATCGCAGCAATGGTTGATGAACGCGGCGATGCCGTCTCCGTCAATCACGTGTTCACCGTCTATCAGTCCAAAAAGATATGTACGTGGGGAGTTTTCGTAAATGTCATCCGCCTGCGAATTAGTCAGGCGCGGGCCTGTATATTCAGCGACGATCGTCCGCTTCTTTATAGATGTGGTGGTGTAAACGCCGTCGGCGTGAATCTGTGATTGCCGGATAACCAGGGCCATCTTTTGAGATTAGCATTGCGGGTTGAATTCAGCCGCCAAGCTGGCCCTCAGAGCCGGATTACGCCGCGCTGTTCTGCTTTTCAGGAGTGCTTTCCCGGTTCTCTAAAACCCGCTCTTCTTTGCGCGGCACACTCGCGCGCACAACCGCGCCCTGTTCCTTTGCCCGCTTCAGTTCGATAGTTCCGCCCAAATCGCGGAGCCGTTCCTTCATTCCCCGCAAGCCCACGCCAAAGGTCGATGGAGAGTCTCCATTGTCAACGTCGAAGATGGCCGCAGGAAATCCCTTGCCCTGGTCTTCGATCTCCAGTACTGCCCAGCCGTTCTCTTCGAACAAGCGCACGTGTGCGGTCGCGCTTTGCGAGTGTCTGTGCACGTTGGTCAAACTCTCCTGCAGGACTCGGAAAAGGGCCACTTCGGCGAGGCGCGGGAGTCGCTTCAAATCGGGCGGGACATCAAAGGTGATCTTGATGTTGCTCCGGCTAGAAAATCCATCCAGGTACCAGGAAATGGCGGAGCTCAGTCCCAATTCCTCGAGCATCGGCGGGAACAGCACGTAGGCTATCGTCCGTACCTCTCGTATCGCTTCACCCGTGAGTTCAAGGCATTGATCAAGCTGCGAGAGCTCCTTGATCTGCGTCGACGGCAGCGCAAGTCGCACCGAATCTAAATTGATTTTCAGTACTGCTAGACATTGTCCCAAGCTGTCATGCAGGTCACGGCCAATTCGTTTGCGCTCTTCGTCCTGCGTGCGCAGCAAGTGCAATGATAGTTTCCGCAGTGAGTCTTCGGATTTATGCAGCCTCTTCTCGGCCGCCCTTCGCTCAATTACTTCTTTTTGCAGATCCTCAATCGCTTTTTCCAACTTCTTGTGCGCTAGCATTTTTTCAGTCAAATCACGCGTAACTTTGCCAAAGCCATGCAAGCGGCCATCTGCATCCTTGATCGCGGTAATGATGACATTGGCCCAGAATCTCGTGCCGTCTTTTCTCAGTCGCCAGCCTTCATCTTCGAACCGGCCTTCTTTTGCCGCGATCTTCAGTTCATACCATGGCTTTCGCGACTTCAAATCTTCTTCCGGATAAAAAACCGAAAAATGCCTCCCGATGATTTCCCACGGCCTGTAACCCTTGATTCGCTCCGCCCCGGAATTCCACGTAGTGATGTTCCCCTCCGGATCCAACATGAAAATTGCGTAATCTCGCACCGCATCCACAAAAAGCCGGAAGCGTTGTTCGCTTTGCAGTAGCGCGGTTTCATTTTGCAGCGCCACGGCCTGTTGTTGCAGCAGGGTAACGCTACGCAGCCGGTCTTCCTCGGGCGATTTCAGCGGAAAACTTTCCGAGGGGAAAACCGTTGAGTGCTCGCCGCAGATTTTCAAAAATGCATCTGTATGTTTTGCGCTGCTGAAGCCAGTGATGGGATAGGCACAGAGCAGGGAAAACAAATGCCGTTCTGCAAGTCGGTTCCAGAGCTGCTCCAGGCGTAGCGCACCCTCGTAATTACCCGTCGCCCAAAGTATGTTGACCATCTCACCGAACGCCGCAATCCGTCGTCTCTCTTTTGCCACACTTGAAGCGGCTCGCGTAAGCGGATCTCCGATAACTGCATTGAAACGTCCTTCGTCGGGAACACCATCAACCATGAATTTGGAGAGCGTCTCGGTCGCGTCCAAAGCGATAAACCGTCCTTGCCGCGCTGCCTGAGCAATGTCCAGCCCGCGGTTTTTCAGGACCTGTTCGACACCTTCTCGATGCGCGCCGGTTCCGATCATAATCGCGGCGTCGCCCGCGGCCAGTGCCGCGCCGATGAATCCGCTCACCGCATCAATCAGGAATTTGTCATCCTGATAGAACTGGACAATATGCTCAACCTTACGGGTTGCAGGCGATGAAAGATTCTCCCCTGCACCCGCCGATGTAGAAACTAAACTTGACATCAAAGTTCCTCGTTCCGTGTATCTTCTGATGATTTTGCTATTAACACGACCTGCTGAGACGAGCAACTAAGCTCGGGAAGCTCCGTACCCATCTACTACTGCCCACCTGAATCCTAGTGTCAGCGGCATCTCAGGTCTATACAGAAAAAACTGTAGGTTTTTAGGACGGAAGACAACACCAGATTCCGCACCCATTTTTTTGTCCTTTATTTGAAAAACCCTGAGGACTTCTAAATGTTGTGTTCTGGTTCCTGCGGCCTATCATCCCGTGAGTTATATTTCACACGCTGATACTCTTCGCCGGTCTTCATCTGCATTTCTCATTGCAGCAAGCATTTGGGCAGCACGCGCCCTTTCCCATTGCGCCGGAAGCTGTTAGGATATTTTCTGTCGCTGTAAAATCCACACCATTGCTGGATTTTCCATCCCATCGATTTTGGCGAGTGGGGACGTAGTTCAGTTGGTTAGAACGCTGCCCTGTCACGGCAGAGGCCGCGGGTTCGAGTCCCGTCGTCCCCGCCATTCTTTTCAGCAGCTTAGCACGAATTGCTGAAATAGCGTGGTACACAAAAAGGTACACATTAAGCTGTGCCCCTCGCCATCACCGCAACTGGCGCCATTTCCCGCGGCCGGATCATCTCGACGATTTTCGCCTGCGCTTCCCGCTTCTTACTCGAGACCGGGTGAGTGTAGAGGGTCATCGTGATGTTTGCGTTCGCATGCCGCATCAGCGACTGTGCCGTCTTCACGTCCTCACCGTTTCCAACCAGAAGGGTAGAAAAGGTGTGGCGGAAAACATGCCAGCTCACCGTCTTTGAAATGCCGGCGCTCCGCCTTCGAGAATGTTTGCCACCAGCGGCGCACCATGAAATTCGCGCGCTATCAATTCTAGTTGCTGTACGCTTTCCGCAGCTTCCACATAAATAGCGTCGGCGCCTGATTCGAGGTACAGCTCAGCCCGGCGGAGAGCCTCATCGAGTCCGTCTGTTTCTATAGCGTCGGTTCTGGCGATCACAAAAATAGTGTCTTTACTTTCGCGGGCAGCTACTGCTGCACGAACTTTAATGGCCATCTCTTTGGCTTCAATGACACGCTTTCTCGCCATATGCCCACACCGTTTGGGAGCTTGTTGGTCTTCGATGAATGCTGCAGAGACGCCCATTTCTTCATATAAATGGATCGTATAGGTTACGTTCTTAACGTCGCCATAGCCATCGTCGCAATCAACCAGCACAGGAAGATCACAGGCGGCCATTATCTCGCGCACGGCTTCGCTTTTTTCGCCGAGATGTGTCAGGTCAATATCAGGCAGTGCAAACCGTGCGCCATCGAGGGCAAAGCCGCCAACCTGATAGGCTTTGAAGCCTGCGCTCTCAATTATTTTTGCGGTGAGTGCGTCATGTGCAGCGGGGA
>QHZX01000261.1 GCA_003224835.1 Acidobacteriota bacterium
TTGAATCTGGTCTCGCAGTTTATCTATCGAGCTAAACTTTATTTCATCTCTTACGCGCGATAAGAAAGAAATCTCGATCTCAGTTTCAGCCGTTAGCTCCAATGGATGAAAGTTCAGTAAGTGACTCTCGATGGCAAACGAATCGCTGCCGAAGGTTGGCCGATTCCCAACGTTCGTGACTGAATCAAAACATTCGCCGCCGACTCGCGTCTGAGTGATATAGACACCATCGCGCGGCACCAGCTCTTCGTACCTGCTCAAGTTAATCGTCGGCACGGTGTACTTCGAACCGTAACCGCGCCCTCGCCCAGCGGTGGCCTGAATGTTGAATGGACGCCCCAGTAGAAGTCGTGCGCGGCGAATATCGCCTGCCTGAATCAGTTCGCGGATTCGCGTGCTCGATACCGACTCTCCGCGCAGCCGCATCTCCGGATATGTGATCAGCTCAAAGCCAAATTCGGCGCCAAGCTGCCCTAACAGGTTCACATCGCCGGCCGCTTTGTGACCGAAGCGAAAGTTATAGCCTTCGTGGACCTCAATCGCCCGCAGCCGGTCGCAAAGAATGCACTTTACAAATTCGCGTGGATTCATCAACGAGAGATCGCGCGTGAAGGGAATTACGGCGACCGCATCGATTCCTGTTTTCTCAAGCAGCCGGATTTTCTCCGGCGTGGGCGTCAATAGCCTGGGACCTGCATTCGGCCGCAGGATTCGCATGGGATGAGGCTCGAACGTCACCGCGACAGACCGCGCGTTTCGCGACTGTGAGCGCGTCACGATTTCCTGCAGCACTCGCAAATGGGCGCGGTGCACACCATCAAAATTGCCCACGCTGACCAGCGATGGTCCGAAATCAGCGTGGATGTCCTCGAGTTTGCGAAAAAGTTGCATTGCTAATTGCGTTCCGTAAAAACTCTTCTCTGCGTTCTGCGCGTCCCTTCTCCGCGATCTCTGCGGCTAAAAGCCGTGTTCAAATTACTCCGACGCCGGTCAAAGATCTTTCTTAAGCATCCCTCAGATCTCAAACTCCAACTTCATTCCGTCATAAGAAAGCTTCACATTGTCAGGCAAACTCGCGTTAGTTTTCTCATGGGGCAAGTCATGACAAATGTGCGTAAAAAAAGCGCGCTTTGGCTTGAGCCGCTCAACTGTCTGCAGCGAGTTCTCGACCGTAGAGTGCGTGGGATGAGGCTTGTAGCGCAGTGCATCCAGAAACAGCACGTCGAGCCCCTGCAGCTTGGCCAGTGAACTTTCGGGAATCTCGCTGTGATCGGTCAAGTAAGCTCCCGATCCAAAACGAAATCCATAAATCTTGGCGTCCCCATGTATTAGCACGATTGGCTCAAATCGCGCCCCGAACAATTCAACCGATCCGTTGATCGGCCGCAACTCTACCTGCGGCAATCCCCCAAATTTGTAATTGGCATTAAAGATGTAGCCAAACATCTTGCGAATGAATTCCGCCGCGTCGGGATGCGCATATAGGGGCAACCGATTGGGCTTATGCAGAAAACTTAGCGGCCGAAGATCGTCTATCCCTAAAAGATGGTCGGCATGAGTGTGGGTGTATAGCACCGCATCGAGCTTAAGAATGCTTTCACGGATCGCCTGCTCGCGAAAGTCGGGCGTGGTGTCGATGATCACTGATCGACCGTCGTACTCAATCAGAACCGACGGCCGGGTTCGTTTATCTCGAGGATCGGAAGAATGGCAGACGGTGCAGTCACAACCAATCGTGGGCACGCCCATCGAGGTGCCGCTGCCCAGCACGGTCAGCGTAGCTCTCATTTTGCTGCAGGAACCTGCTGCGCGTTTTTGGCAATGGCGTTGGTCACTTCCACATAAGCCATTCGCAGCTCGTAAAGGGCATTCTGTAGAAGATTTTCTTCTTTCGGAGTGAGATTGCCCTTCGTCTTTTCCTTGAGAAGCGACAACGTGTCGATGGATTGGCGCGCGCCCATCAAATCCACCTGCGGCGGCATTCCTTGTTCATGCATCAGCCCGAGCTGCATCATTCCAGTCATATAAAGTGATGCCAGGAATCGCTCGAATGTGATCTCCATTTCCTTGGCGGAGATCCCGTTTTGGGACCCTGCAATTCCGGCGCTTGTTCCGAAGAGCTTTCCTGTGCTGGACTCTCTGGAGCCGCCGCTGGCGCCTTCGTCGTGACCGGACGTTCCTGCTCCGGCTCTTCGGGTACATCTTTCCGCAACTCACCGTCAGCGGTGAATAACCGCCGGTCGGTGACGGTGAACGTCTCTTGTTTTCTTTGTGCCATAAGTTGCTCGTGTGGGTCGGACACTTCTTGAGTCCGACAGCCTATGTCTTCAATAAATCCAGAAAAGGTAAGGTCGTCGCTTTCATCTGCGCGCCGCTCGCGGTCAGAGGTTTGGCGCCGATTAAAAATTCTCTTCGCAAGTAACCCACCGCCAATCGTCTCCCCTTCAGCGGTTGCGCCGCGACACTCGTAATCTCGCCCACATCTTTGCCTTCGCTCTGAACCTTTGTCCCCGCCGGAAGAGTCCCTTTCAACTCGAATCCTACAAAGGTGCGATGCACCGCGCCGCGCGACCTTACGCGCTCCACAATCTCTTGCCCGATATAACATCCTTTGTTGAAATTCAGGGCGCGTTCCTGCCCAGTTTCTTGCGGCAGCGTTCGCTCGCGGATGTCCTGGCCGACCTTAGGAATCCCAGATAGAATTCGAAATGTCTCCAGCGTTTCCTCATGCACCTCAACCGCACCCGCTTGCAACAGAGCATTCCAAACCGACTCACCTTTTTCCGCGGGAACCCACAACTCATAAGATGGAGAACTTGGATTGTCCCCACGAACCAGCGTTAATGTCGATCCATTCCAGTTCACATCAAAAAGTTGCAGACTTCCGAGTTCCGCACTCAGACCTAACGAGGCCAGCACCTCGCCAGACTTCGGACCGGCTATTGCCAAAATGTTCTCGCCGAGGTCTTCAATCTCGACCTTGTCCATAATGATGTACTTGCGCAGAATCTGCAGCAGAGACTCCGATTGACCCCGTTCAATCTCGGCAACCAGGCTTTCACCACGATTAAAAACGTACAAATCGCCCCGTATGTTTCCTTGTGGATTAAGAACGAACGCGTAAACTCCATGCCCCGCGGTTAGATCGCGAACATTGTTGCTAACCATGCCGTTCAGCCAGCGTACCCGGTCGCGCCCAGTGATTTGAAATAATGAGCGGTCCGCCCTGTAGACGCCGCAACCGGACACCAGAACACTCAGTTCTCGGCCGCTGGCGCTCGTTTCGCTTGTGGCTGGCTCGTGCTGGGCAACAACCTGCATTGCTTGATTATAGCGAAGGGAGCAGTGGTCAGTGATTGGCGCGCTCACAAGCGGTTCGAAAATACTTTGGAGTGCTGGCCACTGACCACTGATTACTAGCCACTGAACCCTAGCCACTGCCCACTGACAACTGACCACTAGCCACTGACCACTGATCACTGATTCCTAGCATGTGATACCTTCTTCAAGCGTGACGAGCAAAAAAATAGCCGTCATTCCCGGCGACGGCATAGGCAAAGAAGCGATACCCCAGGCCGTTCGGGTCCTTGAAGCCACCGGCGCGCCACTCGAATTCACGCACTTCGATTGGGGCGCGGACCGTTACCTTAATGACGGCACCACCGTCCCAGCTGATGGTTTTGCAATGCTCGCCCGCGATTTCGACGCGATCCTCGTAGGTGCCATCGGCGATCCCCGCGTTCCTTCGAACATTCACGCCAAGGAAATTCTGCTCGGCATGCGTTTCAAGATGGACCTCTACGCGAACGTCCGTCCGGTGCGCCTGCTCGATGCTTCACTGTGTCCGCTGAAACATATTGAACCGAAAGATGTGGACTTCGTCGTCATTCGTGAAAATACCGAAGGTGCTTACGTCGATTCGGGCGGCGTCTTCAAGCAGGGAACTCCCGACGAAATCGCAATCCAGGAAGACATAAACACGCGCAAAGGTGTCGAGCGCGTGATCCGATATGCCTTCGAATATTGCGCCCACAACAAAAAAGCTGATGGCACCCCGCGCACCCGCGTTCTCATGTGCGACAAATCCAATGCCATGACTTACGCCGGTGGCCTGTGGCAGCGAGTATTCAAGGCGGTCGGCGCCGAATACCCGCAAATTAAATCCGAGCACATGTATGTTGACGCACTTTGCATGCAGTTGGTCCGCGATCCACGTCCCTTCGACGTGATCGTCACCAATAACATGTTTGGCGACATCGTCACCGACGTGGCCGCCGCGCTCCAGGGAGGCTTGGGCATGGCTGCCAGCGGGAACATCCATCCCGGCAAGACGTCAATGTTTGAGCCTGTCCACGGCTCCGCTCCGCCACTGGCAGGCAAGAATGTTGCGAACCCCATGGGCGCAATTCTTACCGCAGCAATGATGTTGGGTCACTTGGGATTAACGAAAGAGTCCCAGAAGATCGAAGCGGCAGTCCTGGAAGCCGTGCGCCAAAAGAAGACCACTCAAGATGTCGGGGGAAGTTTAGGAACGAAAGAAGTGGGCGAGTGGGTGGCGAAAAAAGTCCAGAGTAAATAAGGCTTGTCATCCTGAGCGGAGGAGTGTGATTCGCGAGCAAACAGCGTGACAATTGTGAGCGCTGACTGCTGCCTTACCTCAGCCTTCCCATCTTATCTACCGGCCAATATCCAAAGACGGCCTTGCCGTAGATAAAAGACGCGTCCACCGGCCCGAAGTCGCGGCTGTCATTCGATAAGCTTCGATGGTCTCCCAGCACAAAAAATGACTCCGGCGGCACAATCACATCTGGATATGACCGGTCGTCCTGGTATGCGGGCGGAACGTAATCTTCGACCAGCGTTTTGCCATTCAAGGACACGCGGCCATCCACAATCCGCACGTGGTCCCCGGCAACCCCAATCACCCGCTTAATAAAGCTCTTCGCCGGATCTCGCGGGTAGCGGAATACAACGATGTCGCCGTGCTGGATAGGCTCAATGCGGTAAACAAATTTGTTAATGAAGATGCGTTCCTGGTCGTCCAGAGAGGGCATCATGCTGGTGCCTTCAACTTTGACCGGCTGGTACAGGAAGACGATGATGAAGGCCGAAATGGCGAGCGAGATGATCAGGTCACGGACCCAGGCCGCAAATAGAGTGGCCGCACGGTTGGAGGTCTTTACCGGTTCGGTTTTCTTTTCGGGCACTGGCTGAGGAATTTGAGGTGTTGCCGCCATTTAAATCCAATTCTACTGGATTGAATGCACGGGTGAGTAGCCCGAGTTGAGGTGATTGTCTAGAATTTGTCTTGTGCCCATGAAGCCGTTGATCTACAGTTCGCCGTACGCCTGGATTTTCTGGATCATCTTTACTCTCGCCTATCTTCCCGAGTTTGGCCTGATTGGAGGTACACGTCCGCAGGCAGGTGAATCCGTCGATCGCGGCTCAATGCTCGTGATCATGATTGCCGCATGGCTTGGGTATCCCATCGCGTTCTCATTGGCCAAGTCGGAGCATTTTCATCTTAGCCATGAGAAATTCTGGTTTTTCCTCGGGCTCGGATTGCTGGTCTTAGGAAGCCTGCTGCGACATTACTGTCGGCGCGTTCTTGGGCGGTTCTTTACCGGCAATGTGAAAGTTCAGCGCGACCAAACTATTATTCAGATTGGCCCTTACCAGATGGTCCGTCATCCGTCATACACCGGTGGCATGTTGATGCACGTCGGCTGCGGCTTCGCTCTAGTCAACTGGATGGCTGTGCTGGTGCTATTCATCACTACGGCGGCCAGCTATCTGTACCGCGTACACGTGGAGGAGAAGGCATTAATGGCAGGATTGGGGGATGAATATCGAGAGTACATGCGTCGGACGAAGAGATTTGTGCCCTATGTAATCTAGGTGGATATCGGCTATTGCAGAACTTCTGTTCTACGCCATAATGAATTTCGCCCCGGTTTTCCACGCTACCACTCTGCCTGCATCCCTGTTAAAATCTGTAAAATCCACTCCCTGGAGAAGCAATGCAGGCTATCCTTGCGCTCGAAGACGGCCGCGTCTTCCGAGGCAAAGGCTACGGCGCCAAAGGCGAATGTTACGGCGAAGTCGTTTTTAATACTTCCATAACCGGCTACCAGGAAATTTTCACCGATCCCTCCTACGCTGGACAGATCGTCGTTTTAACTAATCCTCAAATCGGAAATTACGGTACTAACGCCGAAGACAACGAAGCCACGC
>QHZX01000262.1 GCA_003224835.1 Acidobacteriota bacterium
GGAAACTCGCGCGTAATAAAAGCTCGGGATGGAGCGGCGGGCGCCCTCGCCCGCCTTGCTCCTTCGTTTTCAAATCCGTGCCGCCACAATACTATTTTCTAAGTCCGTGAGCGACGCGAGCAACACTCACACCGGCGTCGGCCGCCACGTCCGATTCGCTGGTCGTGTGACATATGACACGAACAACAGCACAATCAATGCCAGCGGAAAAAGTGCTTCCGATCTCTGTCCCACCGAATAATGCGCGACAGATGCGCAGATCCACGCAAACGTGAATCCCGCATACGCCCACTCTTTCAGCCTGAGCACTCCTGGCACGAGCAACACGATCGCCCCCAACGGCTTCGCAATTCCCAGGATAATGCGCAGTTGCTGCGGATATCCCACCATCGCGAATCCCTGCACCGCCTTCGGATCTCCCGATAAATAACTGAATGCCGCAAAGCACATTAGCGCCGCAATCACTCCAGTGCTCGCCCAAAAAGCTATTTTGCGTCCCATTAATTGTGTTCTCCTCGCTGAATTAGAGTCAGCGAGTCCCTGTTTCGGTGCGCTGAATTTCACATCCTGCTATTCCGCGCACTTGGGACGACAGTCAGCTTGGAGCACATGAACTGAACTTGCTCTGCGAATGATCACCGCAACGACGGCGTCACTTGACCGTGAGCGTTAGCACGCTGCTCGTGCCTCCGCTGGAACAACCCACGTCACTGGTATTGCCGCTCGGAGTCACCACTTTCACGCTCGCCGCTCCTGGCCCCGAAATCACGCTGGCCGTCAGCATCACCTGTAATTGCTGGGCGCTGGTTGCGGTCGCCGCAAGAGTCTTGCCGTTGATCACAATTTCGGACGCCGGGACGAACTGGCTGCCATTTATCGAGAGCAACACACCATTTTGCACATCAGAAAACGTCACCGTGCTGGGAGAAAGCGAAGCCACCAGCGGGGCCGGTCGCGCGCTGCCACAAAGCGGGTTCAGAGTGTTGTTACAACCGGAGAGAAGCGTTAAAGGGACGAGTGCGACAATCCACAGACGTGAGAGCATGGGAGTACTCCTTATGAGGATCAACTGCCATCGATCTCACTTGCAGAACCCTGGTAGCCGAAATTAGTTTCGTCTCTGGAAAATAAAAATCTGTTCGGGCAATGGCAATGTTGTCGCAGGACAAACCGGCCTCTTCATCTGTCATTCGGAGCGAAGAGGATCATTCGTTGCGAATGTCAATTCCTCCACGCCGTGTCATCCCGAACCCGTCCTCTCAGGACGGGAGAGAGACCTGACGTTACCTCCGCATTCGCATGAATGTCCGGACACAACTGCCGTACGCAGCACCCTTAAACCTTGTCATTCCTCACAACGAGGAACCTGCTTTTCATGGGATCGGCGATCGTATCAGGGCACGGCTTCAGCCGTGCCGTGCAATTCCCACACATTGTCATCCCGAACCCCGTCCTCTCAGGACGGGAGAGGGACCCGACGTTGCCTCCGGATTCGCATGAACGTCCGGACACAACGCCACTGCTGCACGCCGTACCCACAGCTTGTCATTCCTCACAGTCTAGGAACCTGCTTTGCGCTGCAGGCCGCTCCTCTCGTCGCGTTTCCTACGTGCGTGCTCAATGCGGCACGGCTAAAGCCGCGCCCTTCCCGTTCTTGCTTTTGCCGACGACCGACGACTTTCATCCCACGACCAACGACTACTACTGAATGCCGACGTCTAATTCCCGCGCTATACTTGCCTTAATGTCCGCGGCGCCCCAGCAAGAGAAGACTTTCTACCTCGAGACTTTCGGCTGCCAGATGAATGCTCACGACTCCGAAAAGGTCGTCGGCACACTGGTTTCGCAGGGATACCGCCAGGTTCCAACCGTCGAAGAAGCTGGGCTGGTGCTCTACAACACCTGCTCCATCCGCGACAAGGCTGAACAAAAAGTTTTTCATCGCTTGGCGGATTACAAGAAATTCGAGAAGCAGGGCAAGCGCTTCGGCGTGCTCGGCTGCGTGGCCCAGCAGGAAGGCCAGAAGATTTTTGAAAAAGCGCCGTACGTTTCGCTGGTAGCAGGATCGGCTTCGTATCGCAATTTGCCGCAGATGCTGATTCAGATCGAGGCAGGGAACCGCCGTGTGACCGGGCTCGACGATCGCGAAACCGACGAGTGCTTTGAGACTGAGTTCACCGCGCGAACCAATCCGCATCGCGGCTACATCACCATTATTGAAGGATGCGACAAGTTCTGCTCTTATTGCGTGGTGCCGTTTACCCGCGGCAAAGAACGCAGCCGCACTTCAAATTCGGTGCTCGCCGAAGCCCGCCAGATGGCCGATCTGGGCTATACGGAAATTCAGCTGCTCGGGCAGAATGTGAATTCGTACAAAGATTCGGCAGGGAAGAGTTCGGACAGAAAAACATTCGCGGAATTGCTGGCAGCGGTGGGCGAGATTCCCGGGATTCGGCGCGTGAGATTTACCACATCGCATCCCCGGGATTTCGGAAAAGACATTATCGATGCTATCGATTCCGTTCCGGCGCTTTGCGACCACGTGCATTTGCCGGTACAGAGCGGATCGACGCGCGTGCTCGATGCCATGCAGCGGCTGTATTCGCGCGAGCAATATCTCGAGCGGATTTCGTGGATGAAAGCGGCGCAGCGGGAGATCAGCATCACAAGTGATGTGATCGTTGGCTTTCCCGGCGAGACGGAAGATGACTTCCAGAAGACGCTGTCGTTGCTGGATGAGGTCGAGTATGACGCAGTGTTTGCGTTTAAGTATTCGCCGCGTCCGAACACCCCGTCGATCAAGATGGACGACGCGATTCCGGACGAAGAAAAGTCTCGGCGGCTTGCGGCGTTGCTCGAAAAGCAGCGTGAGATACAGAAACGGCGGAACCGAAAACACCTTGGCCAAACAGTTGAAGTAATGGTTGAAGGGAAGAACGAAGCCCGCGGCCAGTGGATGGGCCGGACGTCACAGAACAAGACGCTGAACTTTGTGGCGCGGGAGGGTCGCAGTTTCGAATCGGGCAGCTATGTCCCAGTGCGTGTAACGACTGCCTTCCCAAACAGCCTGGTGGGTGAGATGGTGGAGGATGCGGTCCCAGCATACGCGGTCAGTACAGGTGAGGCGCGATGAAATATATGCGTTCTCTGCGGTTAAGAGCTTTGGCGTGGGTTTCTCGGCGTAACTCGATGTATGCTCTGCGTTCTCTGCGGTTAAGGGCTTGGTCTTTCGAGGAGCTCCAATGGAAGTAGAAATGAAAATTCGTGGTTTGCTGATGGACCCCGTAACCAACACTCCCATTGTGATTCTTCGCGATTCCGGGAGCGAGACCGTCCTGCCCATTTGGGTGGGAGTTTACGAGGCCAACGCCATCGCCCTCGAGATCGAAAAGGTCAGCACCCCGCGCCCCATGACCCACGATTTGATCAAGAATGTCCTCGCCGGCCTGGACGCCCGGGTTCACAAAGTTGTCGTGACGGAATTGAAAGAAGACACGTTTTACGCAGTCATCTGGATGGAGCGCGACGGCAAAATCATCAGCGTCGACTCGCGTCCTTCGGACGCGCTCGCGCTCGCGCTGCGCGTCGATTGCCCCATCTTTGTGGAAGAAGAAGTCCTGAAAACCTCCAAAAAAGCCTCCGCCGCGTCTGAAACCACCAGCGAAGAACTCCGCAAGTGGCTAGAAGGCCTGAACGACGAAGACCTCGGCCGCTATAAGATGTGAGTGAAGCCGCTAGCTCCTAGCTTCTAGCTGTATTTGAGTGTTTAAGCTAAGCACAATTGAAAGCACGACAATTAGAAACAGCTAGTGGCTAGAAGCTAGTAGCTGAAACGACATGCCTGATCCCGCCGAACAGCTTGCCCGCATCTACCAGGCAGGCTTTGAAATCGAGCAATTTGATCGTTTTCCCCAGGCCGTGGGCGTGGTCCGTAACCAGTGCGTCGCATTGCTACAAGCCACACCCAACGGCCTGAGCATGATCGGCGTCCCCGGATGGCGCATGGGCGAGGTTATGGGCGTCTTGACCGAAAAGGATGGACAAAAGGTCTTCCAGGCCATTGTGCCGACGAGCGGAGCCTTGCGGCTGTAGCGGACACCCAGAAGCCCGTCGGTGGTGTCGACGCTGTAGTCGGCTTCGTGGCCGATAATCATCAGGCCCGGACCATGGTGGACGTGGCGGTAATCGGCGACGTCGAGCAAGAGTTCGTCAAATAATTGGTCCTGGATCCAGCTGTGAAAGACGGGGATGAGAGCGTCGAGGTGGTCGGCCTCGTTCAAAAGGAGCTTCACGTTTATGTGTTGAAGCTCGATCGTAGTTTCTTCTTCAAGTATGGATCGCATTTGGCTCTTTCAGCAGATTCCTCATCGCTGAAGCGATTCGGAGCATCATTCAAAAGGAAGCTGGTCGGCACGAGTAAACTCGTGCCCTTCCCGTTCTGTTCGGCATGGCTAAACCATGCCCCGATACAGCGCTTCGCACCAGCAGATTCCTCATCGCTGAAGCGATTCGGAATGACATCATAAAAAACATTCAGCGGCATGGCTAAAGCCATGCCCTGATACAACCGTAACTAACATATAGCCTGGTCGAAGCCGCAGCATCAAACCGCGACCAGCTTTCCTAAGCGACTGTTGCAACTGTGGGCGGCGTCAATAAAGAGTTGCGCTTCGTCGATCAGATACCGAGCTGACTCTTCGGTGTAGCCGCGGCCTGATTTCTCGTGCGCGGAAAACAAATATCCCGCAAATTTGCCGCCGGCGAATGGATCAAAAAATAACTTCGTGTCGTAGTAGCGCTCACGAAACTCCGAGACGATCTGGTCAGGATCATCGCTCACATAAGGGTTCTCGGCCTTAACCAATGCTCTGGCGGCGTTCAACATCGACTGATAGGCAGACGCGCCGGCCTGTTGCGGGTCGCCTTTCTCGAAAGCCAGCTGCGCTTCGAACAGTTCCCTTTCGGCTGCGGCCAAACCAAAATCGACGGGGGATACGACCTCGCCGGCGCACTCGCCGTCGCCCATATCACCTAACGTGTATTCGCGCACGTCCCCCCAATCACTAAAGAAGGAACGATCGCCGGCAGTCGGACGGGTTAGATCGTCGAGCAGGTTCTTCAGTGCGGCTTTTCCGGTGCGCTTAATGAAGTCCTTGAAGGTTT
>QHZX01000263.1 GCA_003224835.1 Acidobacteriota bacterium
GGTCGATGTCCGCTGGAACGATGCTCCGCACAATCTCTTCATAAACACCTTCACGCAACCGTGGATTGCATCCCAGAGCGCGCAAGGCATTCTCCCTCAGAATCCTTTGAGCAATCCGTTTCCCGGTGGGATTGTTCAGCCAATGGGGCGCAACCAGCAATTGATCGACGTGCAGGGAGCGGGCCTGAGCGCGTCGCTCATCAACAATCCGCCACCGTACGTGCAGCAGTGGAATTTGGATATTCAGCGACAGCTTCCGGGTAACACACTGGTTGATGTAGCTTACGCCGGCTCTAAGGGCACGCATCTTCCGATGCATAGCCAAGATCTAGATCAATTACCGCTGCAGGATCTGCCGAAAACCTCAGCTGACGTGACGGCCTTAACCGCTCCGGTACCGAACCCGTTTATCGGGGTAGTTCAGTCTGGCGGCGTAGGCACGTGCTCTCCGGGCCCGCCACCTGACTGCACGATACCAGCGGCTCGGTTATTGTTGCCTTATCCTCAGTTTGACGATGTCTCAATGGCGGAGCCCGATAACCGCGATTCGATCTACCATTCTTTACAGGCGAAATTTCAAAAACGCTTCTCGACGGGGGCAAGCGTACTCGCTGCCTACACCGTCTCGAAGCTTATTGACAACACGAACTCGGAAATTAATTGGCTCGAAGCTGCCGCGCCTGGTTGGGGCGACGCCAATTCGTATAACCTGCGCGGAGAAAGAAGCCTTGATGGATTTGATGTTCCTCAGAGGTTCGTACTCTCCGCTGTCTTGGACTTGCCTGTGGGAAAGGGCAAGCGATTCGCCAACGATGCAGGACCGGTTGTAGACAAAATTGTTGGCGGCTGGGGTGTAAATAGCATTATTACCTTGCAGAGGGGCTTCCCCCTGACTATTGGCGGCTGCAATGGTCTGCTCTGTCAGGCGGGTATTCCGAACACGGGTTCTCCGCGGGCGACGATAGTCGGTCCCCGCAAAATGAACGCTTCAAGTTCTTTGGATGCACGACTAAATCAGTGCTTCGCGCGGATGGAATCAAGAACATCGATTTCGCCGCCTTCAAGACCACGAAGTTCGGCCCTGATGACAGGTTGGGACTTGAATTCCGGGCGGAATTTTTTAATTTCTTCAACCATCCGCAATTCGGCCCACCAAACACAAGTTTTGGGTCGACAACCTTTGGCCAGGTAACGAGCCAATACAACCTGCCACGCGTTATTCAGTTCAGCCTTAGAATGAGCTTCTAACCACAAATGTCCCGGGGCTCCCGCCCCGGGACATTTTTCTTTGCTAACATCAGCTCAGATAAAAAGTCCCTGATGTGCCAACGAAAAATCCACCGCATCCTGCCCAATCTGTCATTTCGAGCGGAATGGGATCGTTCGCTTGCGGACGATCTCATGGCGTCGAGAAACCTGCTTTTCTTCACAGAAGGCGCCGCCACATTCCTCCTCCCGGCATCTAGACGGAATAAAGCCTGCGTACTAGTTCTTCTCCTCTGTCTTCTGTTCGCCTGCGTAACAGCGATTGCCCAATCTTCTGAGGACCAGATCACTGAGCACTTTCGAGCCGGCCAGCAGGCAATGACGCAAGGCGAGTTCGTTCGTGCCACAGAAGAGTTCAAGAAAGTGCTCTCACTTGATCCGACCGTGGTTGAAGCCGAAGTCAATCTTGGTCTCGCTTACCACAGTGCCTCCGAATATGAGCTTGCGGTGCGGCAGCTTTCAAAAGCTCTTCAGCAAAGGCCGAACCTGCTCGCCGCAAATGTGATCGCCGGCACGGATTATGTAAAACTCGGTTCTTCCGAAAAAGCCGTTCCATTCCTCCAGCACGCGCTAAAGCTCGATCCCGCAAATCCCGAAGCGCATCAGGCGCTTGCTTCCGCCTACTTAGCTCAAGAGAACTTCCGCGGAGCGGCGGAGGAATTTCGCCAACTCGCCGCGCTGAACTCCGACAAAAGCGAGGCCTGGTTCAAGCTTGGCCACGAGTACCTGGACCTTTCAGCCCGTCTTGCCTACAGAGGTGCGCACCTCTATCGCGAGTCGGCCTGGGGTCATCATTTTCTTGGAGACCTCCTGTTCCAGCGCAGCCGCTGGGATGAAGCCGCCCAGGAGTACAGGAAAGCTCTCGCCATTGAGCCGCAGCAGGCTGGCCTGCACACCTCTTTAGGTGAGGCGCTGCTCCATACCGGCAAAATCGAAGAGAGTGAGTCCGAATTTCATCTGGAACTGCAACTCGAATCGTCGAGTGAGCTCGCGTGGTTGGGACTCGCGGAAGCGCAACTCGTGGCCGGACAGCCCTCCCCCGCACTCGAATCTGTGAACAAGGCTTGGGAAATCTCGCCCGAATTACTGGCATTGCAGAGAGAATTCCCGACGATTGAGCTTCCCCGCGAAACCGCAAAGAACTCTGTGCTCGCCCTTCAGTCTCCTCCTGACGCTCCGGCAAAACACTTCCTGCTTGCCGCGCTTTATACCATCACCACTGAGAACGGCAACGCAGACGAGCAGTGGAAGAACTTTCAAAACGATGTGAATGCATCACAAAAACCGTCCCGTAGCGCGGAGCCAAATTCGGATCCCTGCCGCTCGCATCGTTATTCCGCTTGTGTGCGCTGGTTGCAGGCAAAAAAGATCATGAACGACTCGCAACGACTGCTTCTTGGAAGGACAGAGTTCGCGTTGCGACAATTTGAATCAGCCGCCGACGCATTCGGACAAGTGCACGGCGCAACTAAAGAGAATGCCGAAGCCAGCTATTGGTTATCTCGAACCTATCAGGCGCTAGGCGCCGAGGCTTATTCGCGTCTGGAGCAGTCTTTCCCTGATTCCTGGCGCACTCACCAGCTTCGAGCCGAAGGATACGCGCTGCGCCAGGATCGCGATAACGCGGCCAAAGAATATCAACTCGCGCTGCAATCGCATCCCGACAACCCTGAGCTGCACGAAGCCCTCGGCGAACTCTATTTGGAAAGCCATTCTGACACTGATGCTGAAAAGGAGCTGCAGCAGGCGCTCGCACTGGATCGTACCAGAACTCACGCACTCTGCCTGCTCGGGCGTCTGTACGTGGAGAATCATGACAACGAGAAGGCCCTTCCCTACTTGCAGCAAGCGTTTCGGCTGCAGCCTGATTTGCCCGAAGCCAGCAGTCTGCTAGGGACAGCCTACGTCCGCATGGGTCACTTTAAAGATGCGGTTCCGAAGCTGCAAAGGGCTGCCCCATTCGATCACTATGGCAACGTCCACTATCAGATGTACATTGCTTACCGCAAGCTCGGGCAGGCGGATCTCGCACAGAAAGCCCTGGCCCGCTCCCAGGACCTCCGGCGAAGCTCGCTGGAACACGATCAGGCAGTCATCATGGGAGCGCCAGAGATGGACAACCAATCACAATGAGTCCGCGAAACGCGCTCATCGGCGGCGGATACAGCAGAATAAGTTTACCCAGCTAGCCTGCGCAATTTCGTTACCCGGCCAGCCTCGACCCACTCAACCACAAAAATATTTCCCTCGTGATCAAAGCATGCCCCGTGCGGGCAAACGAATCTGCCAGGCATAAATGTGCCCGGAGCCTGATTTCGCACTGTGCTCCAGTCGTCTTTCGAATACTCGCCTTCGCCCAGGCTTGCGACCACATGGTTCTGGCGATCGAGCACCACAACTTTGCTCAGCAAATCTGGAATGACGACATCACCATTCCGCTCGTGGAAATAACACGGCATCTGCGTTGTGCCTAAGATGAAGTCAACGTGTTTCCCCTCTAGAGTAAACCGGTGCAGACGGCCATTGCCCCGGTCCGCCACCACCAGCACTGGCGCATCTCCGCGCGTATCAACCCACAAACCGTGCGGGCAATCCAGTTGATCTTCGCCTTTTCCGAGTCCACCAAAACTGCGAATGAACTCCGCTTTGTGATTGTATTGATTGATGAAGCTCGATCCGTAACCATCGCCGATGTAAATATCACCATTCGGTGAGATGGCCACGTTTGTGGGGCGATACGCCACCGTCGAGGACGAATCTTTCGATTTGTACGCCTCCGATTCCGCCGGATACCCAATCGTGAATACTTCTTCGCCCTTCAGCGTACGCTTAGTCACAATCCCATGTTCGTAATCGCAAAGGTAGAGAAATTCTTCGCTTCCCTCCTTGCGGACCGTCAACCCGTGTGCTCCGCCTTTGAACTGTCGGCCCCAGGAGCGAACGAATTTCCCATTCTGATCGAACACAACCATCGTGTCTTGGCTGTCGCTGTTCGCTCCGACGATGTGGTGTATGTAGATGTGCCCCTGTGAGTCCTCGCAAACGCCATGGGTATTGCCGTACTTGATGGTGCGAGGCAACTCACCCCAGTCGTGAATGGCCTCGTATCGGTACTCA
This sequence comes from Acidobacteriota bacterium, assembly GCA_003224835.1. Taxonomy (GTDB): domain Bacteria; phylum Acidobacteriota; class Terriglobia; order Terriglobales; family Acidobacteriaceae; genus Gp1-AA145. The sequence continues at coordinate 4,384 of QHZX01000263.1, forward strand.
CCTTGGCCCAGAATCGGATTCTTGGTGCCAGACTTGTCCGTTGCACTGAGAATCGCAGGAGCGCAGGCCACCCCTGCGGCGTTGATCAGAAAACTACGGCGTGTGATCGGCATTTGAAGACTCCGAAAATCGGCTAGGCCGAAGTACTGCATGACCGCGTGTTCATTTATTTGCGACCGCAGCCTTCTCGTCCACAGGCTTGGGATCAGCGAACTGCAACCAAAATCCCATCATTTCTTCATCGCTGGGTTCGCCCCATCGGATTGCTTTCGTCGGATCAGGGTTCTGCGGGTTGCTCACCGAATTATCAAAGTACGCAGTTGTCACTAGCTTTGTGCCTTTCGGCATTACAAACTGCTTCTTGAGAAAATACGTTTCCTGCCAGCGAAAGTCATAGTGCGGCACGTCCATTATCACTTCCCGTCGCCCATCAGGATAAATAGCTTCGGTCCGCATACTTTTCCCGCGAAAATGCATGTGACCGGTGTAGGCGAGCACGATCACATCTTTGGGCAAAGTAAAGCAAGAAGTCACACGATGATTATCGTCATTAGGTGGAATAAGGAACAAATCGTTCCATATCTCATACTGCGCGATCTCGTGCTGAACTGGCTCCTTGGCAAACACCAACCCGATGCTGGTCCGGTCTTTCACATCCTCGCTCGTGTGATTACTGTAGTGAACCTGAAATTGCAGATAAGAACCGGCCGGAATTCGTAGCGCGTACCCAGCCGGCCGAGTCTCTGCCAAATGCCCCGGCAGGTAAATCCCAGGCACAATGTTCACGTAACCAGCCATACTGCCCGGAACTCCTCCTCTGTCGGCCGTCACAACAGATACCGTTGCGTGATGTACGACGCGCTTGTCTCCCGGAAGCACCTCCGCTGCCTGCACCCATTTATCTTCCGTGAAATTGGTGGGCACGTAGATATATTCGTACTCATCCTGACTGGCGCCGCTAACCGTAAATTCCGGAATCGTGAGCACCGAATCCGGCTTGATATGCCAGTCTTCAGAGAACACCGGGGGCGATTGCAAATCTTTGGGATCGCCTTCTCTCGCACCCGTTCGAGCCCAGGCATCAATCGTGGCGACGTCAACATCGCTCAGCCGTGGATCGTTAAGAAACTCGCCGACCTTGGGATCGGCATGCCACGGGGGCATCTTTCGTTGCACCACAGCTTCACGAATTAACCTGGCCCAAGGACGCGTCTCCTTGTAGGTCATCAGCGACATGGGAGCGATGTTATTCGGCCGATGGCATATTACGCAGTTCTTATAAAGTATTGGCGCAACATCGCGGCTGTAAGTAACTGCTTTCGGAGGAGCCGAATTTTGTTGACCGGCTAATTGGGCCAGCCCGCCAAAAAATATACTTACCAGGCTGCCAAACATCACTGTTGCAAATTTGACGGCAATTTTGCGCGCGGACATGCCTGCTCCGAGGAAATCGTTATTGTAGAGCCCTGATTGTAGAGCTGGAGTTTTTTGAGCACAAGCCCGGAGCGGCCGTTAAAATTACAACTCTCGTGACGAAAACCTATTCGTTAAATGCGAACACACCGGATGAGTGGGAACTGCTTGGGACAGTGGTGAGCGCGGCAGGACTCGAACCTGCGACCCATGCCTTAAAAGGACTTCGCAAACGATAAATCAACGACTTGCACGCAGCGCGATGAATAGCGACTAAGTGCTACAAATGCCATGTCCAGTAAGCCTTTCAGCTTTTGCCGTGACACTCAGTAGCAGTAGGTCGGGTTTGGTGGTGGGCACAAAACTAGGCACAGTGGGCACACGGGC
>QHZX01000264.1:0-1627 GCA_003224835.1 Acidobacteriota bacterium
AGTCTGCCTTTGCCGCTCCTGCGGTGGGAATACTTCCTTACATTCCTGTGCCGAACAGTGGCCCCTACACATTTTCAGACAACAGTCAAAAGGACAGAGTTCGCGATGACAAGATCGGCGAGCGTATTGACTTTAATAATCAGAAAACCGGCAACTGGTCCTTCTATTACCACTTCGACGATTCGAGCGTAGTGAGCTCGCTCACCTCGGGCGTGACAGATCCTGTTCCAGGTTTTGCCAGTATCACTCCCTCACGAGCTCAGGAGTTTGTAATCAGTAATACCAAAAACTTCGGACAAATGGCCGTCAATGAGGCACGTGTGAGCTTCTTCAGGACCGCGACGGTGACCAACAAACCCACAAGCGGCTTCGCTAAACTCTCCGACCTTAAATTCGTAACCGGCACGCCCTTGGGAATTAATCCTTCAGGCCCCGCTGGATTCCCCGAGACGGTGCCCCCACTTTACTTCAACAATTTTTATGTTGGCCCTAACACGCTAACGACATTTCAACCCAACACTACGTACCAGGTTTCCGACACCTTTTCCAAGGTAATGGGTGTCCATACGCTCAAGCTTGGAGGCGAGTTCCGGTACCTGCAAATCAACGAACGTAATACCTGTGCCCCCAACGGCGACTTCAGCTTTAACGGCTCGGAAACCGGTTCGGATTTTGCTGACTTTTTGATTGGTGCTCCGGTCAACTATAACCAGTGCAGCCAGCAACTCCTCGACTCGCGTACCAGGTACGGCGGCGCTTTCGTACAGGACGCATACAAGGTTAGGTCCAACCTTACCTTAAACCTCGGCCTGCGCTGGGAAGCTAGCATGCCGTGGTACGACACCCAAGGTAAGATCGAAACCATCGTTCCCGGCGAGCAATCTACGCAGTTCCCGACCGCACCGTTGGGCTGGGTGGTTCCCGGCGACAAGGGCATTCCAAGCACACTCTCGCCAACCCGGTATAACAACTTCGCGCCGCGCGTTGGGATCGCTTACTCGCCTGGGTTTAGTGATGGATTGGCAGGAAAAATATTCGGCGGTCCCGGCAAGACCAGCATTCGCGCTGCTTACGGTATCTACTACACATCGATTGAAGATCTGAACCTGTTCTACGAAGTCGGAGACGCTCCTTTCGGGCTGTACTGGAATTCACCCCAGCCGACTCTCTTTGATCAGCCGTTCGTCACCCGCGCAGATGGCATACCCCAGACGCCGGACCAGACTACCAACACACATCGATTCCCATTTACCTTTCCCACTCCAGGAAGCCCTGCGAACAAAACACTCGATTATTCGGTTTACATCCCCTTGGCATATTCGCCCGGGTACGATGTTCACAATCGTTTGCCCTATGCGGAACACTACGACCTCTCAATTCAGCGTGAACTGTCGAGAAATACCGTTCTCACCCTGTCTTATGTCGGAACCCAGGGGCACCGTCTAATCTCCCAGTATGACGCGAATCCCGGAGATCGTGTTCTTTGCCAGCAGCTGAATACGCTAGGGGCAACCGATGCAAGCACGGGAGGTAACTGCGGGGCTTTTGCAGAACAAGATATTTTCTGGCTTCCAGTAGGGACCCCGAGTCCGGCCAGAGCCTTCACCACATCGTGCCCGTCTGACCC
>QHZX01000264.1:1646-7734 GCA_003224835.1 Acidobacteriota bacterium
GATCAGCCTAGAACGAAAAGCCGCCAATATGACCTTTTTGGCCGCATACACGTACTCGAAGGCCATTGATAATTCATCCGGCTTCGGACAGTGGGTGAATTTTGAAAACTCGCGGCTTACCCGTTCACTTTCATCTTTCGACACCACTCACAACTTCGTGTTCAGCTATAACTGGGCCGTTCCGTTTGATCGTGCATTTCGTGGCGCGCCCAAACGCCTCACGCAGGGATGGAATCTTGCAGGCATAACCCGTTTTACTGGCGGCCTCCCTGTGGCGATCAGCGAGAACCAGGATGATCTTTCTCTCACCGGAAGCGCCAACACCGATGAGCCCAACGTTGTAGGAAAGGTTCACATCACCGATCCCCGCAATCCGTTGCACACGTTTTTCAACCGGGATGCGTTTGGCCCAGGACCTGTGGGAGAGTTCGGCAACTCTAATCGGCAGTTTTTCCATGGTCCGGGAATCAACAATTTCGATATGACTCTGATGAAGACTACAAAGATTACCGAATCGAAATCATTCGACATCAGGGCTGATTTCTTTAATGTCTTCAATCATGCTCAATTCCTCAACCCAGACGGCAATTTCATATCGAGTGGCGGCGATCAGATGGGAATAGTGAGCTCGGCAAGGCCGGGTCGGGTCGGGCAAGTCAGCGCCAAATTTTACTTCTAACTTGCAGCCAGGTGGGAGAAACTGCGCTTTTCGCCTACCTGGTCACGCCTTCCGCAAATTCGAGCGAGTTCTGGTACGCTCGACATCTGTATGGTGTTCCGGTTCATCCTTGCTTTGCTACTTTCCGCAACGTCTGTTGCCCAGACTGCCGAGACCTACCGGCAACGAGCAGTGGAGCTTTCCAGAAAGAAATTGTGGGAGGAGGCCATTGCAAACTACCAAAAGGCTCTGTCCCTCGACCCGCATGATGCGCTCACGCATTACGACCTCGCCCTAGCGCTGAAATCCAAGGACGATGTCACGCAGGCTGCTGCGGAATTCAAGGAAGCCATCCAGCTAAGACCGAAATGGGCCGATGCACATTACGGGCTGGGGGCGACCTGGTACGACCTGCATGACCTGCCAGCGGCAGTTAAGGAACTACAGGCCACAGTACAGATCGATCCGAATAACAGCGGCGCACACGGATTGCTCGCTCGCATCTACTCAGAGCAAAATAACTTTTCTGGTGCGGAATCCGAACTTGTTCGAGCTCTGCAATTAAAACCTTCCACGGAGCTGTATTTCGACCTCGGCATGGTGAAAGGCCAACTCGGCAATCTTGATGCAGCTGCATCTGCGTTTCGTCATGCATTGCGTCTGAATCCCCGATCTGAACGTGCGGAGTTGATGTTGGGAGTGACACTGCGTCGTTCGGGAAATCACGCCGACGCTCTCACTCACTTTCGCAAAGCAGTCGAATTAAACTTTCAGGACCCCGAGGCACAATATAACCTCGGCATGGAGCTTAAGAGCGGCGGTGATCTGGCAGGTGCTGTCGCGGCCTTCCAGCATGCCGTCGAGCTGAAGGCTGATTTTGAAAAGGCACGCTATAGTCTGGGAATAGCGCTGCGCGCACAGGGTCAAACCGGGGCGGCGGAGAAGGAGCTCAACGATCTTAAAGGCTTGCATGATTTCCGCGCGCGATTGGCTCAGGCGAAGCTCCTCACCCTTCAAGGAGTCGATGCCTTAAAAGGCCAGAAGCTGGACGATGCCCAGACGCTCTTTCAGCAGGCGATTGATCAAAGTCCCGAGCTGCCGACCGGCTACTACTACTTGGGGGTAACCTGGCAACGTAAAAACGATGCTGCACGCGCGCAAGCAGCTTTTGAAAAGGCACTTGAGTTAAAACCGGATTATGCCCAAGCCCACTCCAGCCTCGGTCTGCTGTATTGGGGCGAGAACAATCACGAACGCGGGCTGCAGGAATTCCGTCAGGCAGTCATGTCGGATCCCGATCTCGCCGAAGCCCACTACAACCTTGGTCTCGCGCTGGCACAATCGGGAAGTCTGGATGAAGCTGCGCATGAATTCAACGACGCGATCAGTGTTAATCCCAACTACACGGACGCGCGAATACAGAGCTCACAACAATCTCGGACTGGTCCAGTTGCAATCGGGAGATTTGCGGTCTGCGCAGGCAGAGTTTCTCGAAGCTCTGCGCCTTAAATCCGGTTATGCGGAAGCACACTACAACCTGGCATTAACTCTTCGCCAAGAGGGAAAGATGGCCGAGTCGAATGCGGAGTTCGAGAAGGCTTACGCAATCTCACCTGAATTAAAAGACCTGCCCCGGTAGCACTCCCTAACCGTGCGGGTTAATAGAAACCCCGTCGTCTCTTTAACGAGCCTGCGACCATTCCCAACACACTTCCACACGCACTCGGCGAGCACAACCGAGTTTTTCCGGAGTTCTCCTGCTCGTAACTCGAAGAGAATATCGTCTGCCAAGGCTCTCCACGTTGACGTGAAAATTTGTTTTTTTATGTTTTGAACGTCGCCCAGCAGAAGTCCCAGTCTTAAGGTAAGGTAAGGCACAGGGATCCAATGCACCACGAGTCGTAGCCTCGCCGATCTGGAGAAGGAAACAGAATGCTGTCACTGAAAGTCCTTGTGGTTGAAGACGATCCGGCGAGCCTGGAACTGATGACTGAAGTTCTTCGATCGCTTGAAGCAGACGTTCGGCCTGTTAGTGACAGTCAACAAGCAGCCATTCTGGTCAGCCAGGAGAAGTTCGACGGAATTTTCCTGGATTTAGAGATGCCCAACCTAGACGGGCTTGCTCTGGCACAAGAAGTTCGCACCTCTTCTTGGAACAGATTGACCCCTATCGTTATCGTAACCGGTCGAGAAGAGAGAGACACGATGCACGAAGCCTTTTCGACCGGAGCCAATTTCTTTTTGCAAAAGCCCATCGACAGGCACAAATTATCTCTTCTATTTCGAGCGGTTCGGGGAACGATGGTGGAGAACCGGCGTCGGTATGCGCGCGTACCTTTGCAAACGGAGGTAACGTGCACAGTAGGCTCCAAAGTCAGTCGGGGCAGGACTTGGAACCTCAGCTACGGCGGCATCCAAGTAGAAGCCGGAAATATCAAACCCGGCGACCTGGTACGTTTATCATTCCGTTTGCCGACGGTGGGTATAACGGTAAACGCCTCCGGTACGGTCATGTGGGGCAATGAGAACCGCCAGGGCATCAAGTTCACAACGATGACCGACGAAGGCGAAAGGGCAATTCGGGAGTTTGTGAGCCAAGTGGAAAAACCGTGATGTCCTGAGCCTCACGCCTTTAAACTTCAGTAATCTAGCAACCCAATTTTGATTGTGCCACGCTGCATCACCAGCCGAATTAGGTGAATGCGCAGTGTTGTTAAATGCAAGTCACTCTATTACCGGAACCATTCTCGTAGCTGACGATCAAGTATCGAACCGAGAGCTGATGTGTGAGCTCCTCACCACACAAGGGTTCAAAGTCATTACTGCAGTCGACGGAGCCGAAGCCCTCGAGCAGATGAGCCGAGTGCCAACAGACTTGGTGCTGCTCGACGTGATGATGCCTGAACTGAGCGGCTTCGATGTATGCGCGAAACTTAAATCTAATCCTGATACTTACCTGATACCCGTGATCCTAGTAACGGCCCTTTCTGACAAAGAGAACCGCATAGAGGGTATTCGAGTTGGAGCAGATGACTTCCTGACGCGTCCGGTTGATCGCACCGAATTGTTAGCCCGCGTGCGCTCACTCCTCAAGCTCAAGCACCGTACTGACGAGTTAGAGCGCGCTGAATCAGTTTTGTTTAGTCTTGCACGAAGTATCGAAGGCAAAGATCCGTATACGCACGGTCACTGCGAGCGCTTGGCAGAATATTCGGCCTTTTTAGGAGAGCATCTCGGAGTACCAGAAGATCAGGTTACCGCTCTTCGTCGCGCTGGCGTCGTCCACGACATAGGAAAGATTGCTATACCCGATGCAATCATCTTGAAACCGACCAGTTTGTCTCCAGACGAATGGAAACTCATGCGAGAGCATCCGGTAGTCGGCGAACGCATTTGTGCCCCATTGAGGTCTTTTCGCTCCGTGCTGCCGATAATCCGTCATCATCATGAAAGACTCGACGGGTCAGGATATCCAGATGCGCTTAAGGGAGAAGCGATACCAATCACAGCCCGGATATTGCAAGTAGTGGATGTCTACGATGCCCTTACCACAGCAAGGCCTTATAAGCCTGCATTTTCTATCACCGACGCATTACAAACAATGAAGCAGGAAGTGGCCAAGGGTTGGTGGGACCCGCACATCTTTGACCAGTTCGAACGGCTGGTTCGGAGCGGAACGGCGAATTTTCTATCTCGTGGTGCATCAGCGGGCCGCTAGCTACAGCTCGATAAAATTTCATCCGGCATTCAGGAGTCCAATGGAGTGGTCGATTCATAGGAAGACCGCAGCAGGGCTAGCGGTGATAGCTCTAATCCTCGCGGTAGCGGCGGGTCTGACCTACCGGAGTTCACGCGCCTTCATCCAAGCCAGCGAATGGGTGTCGCACACCCACGAAGTTCTTACGGAGCTCGAAAGTACCGTTTCCGCTGTAGCGGACGCGCAGACCGCCACCCGCGGCTACATTATCACTGGACAAGAGGCCTTGTTGGAACCGTATAAGGCCGCGGCTCCTGCTATCCGCAATCACATCGAACGGCTAGAATCACTGACCGCCGACAACCCTTCTCAGCAGCGCCATCTTGCAGACTTGCGCGCCGCCGTGACAAAGAAGCTAGAGTCGTTGCAATTGAATATTAATTTGAGAAGCCAGCAAGGATTCGACGCGGCACGACAGCGAGTCGCAACCGGAACCGGCACTCTGCAGATGAACGAAGTGCGCACGATCATCTCTGAGATGAAGCGCGAAGAAGACAGCTTACTGAAACGTCGCGATCGGGATTTTCGTCTGAGTGCCGAGAAAACTACGCTGACGTTTTCAGCCGTGGTTCTGCTGGAGTTCCTGCTCCTGGCGACCGTTTACTACATCTTGAGAACCGACATCACGCGGCGCAAGCGCACCGAAGAGAGACTCGGGGCAAGCGAAGAACGTTTTCGGCTATTGGTGGACGGGGCCACAGACTATGCCATTTTCACGCTTGATCCGTTAGGTCATGTTGCCAGCTGGAATCAGGGTGCGGAACGAATTAAGGGTTATAAGGCTCACGAGATATTAGGACGTCATTTTTCCTGCTTTTATTCTCCAGACGACGTGCAAAGCGGCAAACCAGCGCGCGAGCTCCGGATCGCAACCGATGAAGGCCATTACCAAGAGGATGGCTGGCGGATACGAAAAGATGGCTCGAGATTTTATGCGAATGTGCTGATTACGGCTCTGAAAGACAAGGGCGGCAACCTGCGGGGATTCTCCAAGATTAGTCGGGACATTACGCGGGAAAGGCAGGCAAAAGAGCTACTGGAGGAAAGCGAGGACCGTCATCGCAAGCTGTTCGACAACAATCCACATCCCACGTGGGTCTTCGACCGAGAAAGCTTGCGATTTCTTGCGGTAAATGCGGCTGCGGTGCGCAAGTACGGATATTCCAGAGATGAATTTCTGGCGATGACAATCAAACAGATTCGCCCACCGGAGGAAATTCCGGCCCTGATCGAGAGGGTTGGCACCCTCAAAGACGGATATGAGAATGCGGGCATCTGGCGTCACCGGTGTAAGGATGGTACCAACATCGATGTGGAGATCACATCTTACGCTTTAACCTTTGCGGGGAGGCCTGCAGAGGTTGTGGTCGCCGCCGATGTCACGCAAAGAAAGAGAGCCGAAGAGGAAAAACAAAAATTTGCCGAAACTTTGGCCGCCACCAATCAAGAGCTGGAGATCCGCAATCGACAGGTTGAACACGCCACCCAGCTGAAGAGCAAATTCCTTGCCAGTATGAGCCACGAGTTACGAACCCCATTGAATGCGATCGTGGGTTTCTCGGATCTCCTGGGTGAAGGAGTTCCTGGCGAACTTAATGACAAGCAAAAGCGATTCGTCAATCACATCAGACAGGGCTCGGCACATCTGTTGCAGCTGATAAACGACATTCTGG
>QHZX01000195.1 GCA_003224835.1 Acidobacteriota bacterium
TGGCGTGGCAACACGGCCGAAAAGTGGCGTTCGTTGGCCGGTCGATGATCAGTTCGTCCGAAATTGCGGAGGATCTTGGATATCTCGAAATTCCGGAAGGCTTGTTGGTACATCCGGGAGAGATAAAGAACTTTCCACCAGAAAAAGTTTGCGTGCAGATCAGTGGAACTCAGGGTGAGCCGATGTCTGCGCTGTCGCGTGCCGCTGTGGACAAACACAAGCACGCAACTATCGAGAAGGGCGATACGGTTGTCCTGTCATCTAGGATCATTCCGGGCAACGAGAAGGCGATCTATCGGATGGTCGATCACCTCTTCCGCCGCTAAGCCCACGTGATCTACG
>QHZX01000196.1:0-15261 GCA_003224835.1 Acidobacteriota bacterium
ACTCAAACTGATTATCAATTTAGTTAAACCCAAGTACTTTATTCCGGTCCATGGCGAGTACCGGCAACTTAAGCTTCATGCCGAGTTGGCCGCGTCCATGCATGGGTCGGTCGGCAGCGTGATGCTGATTGAGAGTGGAGATGTTTTGGAGTTTGATGAACTGGGCGCGCGAAAAGCCGGCCGGGTCAATGTTGGACGCATTTGCATCGATTCCGGCTCGCGTGCTGACGTGGTTGAAGACTTAGTAATTAAGGACCGCCGCCATCTGAGCGAAGATGGCTTTGTGTTGCCGATTATCGCGATCAATAAATTGACGGGAAAAGTCGAGATTTCGCCTGAGATCGTAACCCGCGGATTCTCGGCGGGCGAGAACGGGTTTATGGAAGAAGTCCGCCAGGTTGTGGTGCAAACCCTTGGGCAGTCGAGTGAAGAAGAGCGGGCCGACTATGGCGTGATCAAAGAAAAGATCCGCGCGGACTTAAAACGTTATATTTCGAAGCAGACTCAGAAGCGGCCGCTGATAATGCCGGTAATACTGGAGATATAGCCCAACGGAGTGCAGAAATCGTCACACTCGATGACATTCGCAGCGCTCGTGAACGGCTGGACGGGATCACCGTCCGTACTCCGCTCATCTCCCTGGAGCGCGACGGCGGCACTCTTTATCTAAAACCTGAAAACCTGCAGCCGATCGGCGCCTTCAAACTACGGGGCGCCTACAACAAGATTGCATCTCTCACTGATGAAGAGCGCGCTCGTGGCGTGATCACGTACTCCAGCGGCAATCATGCGCAGGGCGTGGCATACGCCGCACGAGCATTGGGCACAAAGGCAGTGATCGTGATGCCGCGCAATGCCCCGGCAATCAAGCGGGAGGCAACTGCTGCTCTCGGTGCAGAAATTGTCCTGGTCGGACCAAGCGGAATCGAGCGTCAAATAAAGGCAGAGGAACTGGCAGCCGAGCACGGCTATGTGATCGTTCCTCCATATGACGACGAAAAGATCATCGCCGGACAAGGCACCGCTGGTCTTGAAATCCTCGAAGATTTGCCTGCAGTTGATCTTGTGCTGGTGCCCATCGGCGGCGGAGGACTCATCAGTGGAATCTCAACCGCGATCAAATCCTCAAAACCGAATACGACAGTAATTGGAGTTGAGCCGGAGGTCGCGGGCGATGCACAGGCAAGTTTCCGCGCCGGAGAGATTGTTAAGTTTCCTCCGGAGCAGGTGTTATCGACCATTGCAGATGGATTGCGGTCGCAGTATGTAGGCACGATAACGTTCGAGCACATTCGCCGCTATGTGGACGACGTGGTGACGGTAACTGAAGAAGAAATTCTAGAGGCCGTACGGATTCTGTCAGAGAACCCAAAAACAGTTGCCGAGCCGAGCGGCGCGGTGGCTCCAGCGGCATGGCTGTTCCACCGCGACTCGCTCCCGGCATCGAATGCTTCCGTCGCAGTCATCAGCGGAGGCAATATCGATCCGGAGCTCCTGCGACAATCTCGCTTCTGAGCTCCTGCGACTTGGCACTCGGTTAACGACTTTCAGTTGACGGTGATCGACTCCACTACCTTCGCGATCACTCCTTTCGAATCGATGGCCTGAACCACGAATCGCTCGTTGCTCCCGGCCGGCAGGTTGAGGTATGTATTCAGAGATCCGCCGCTGACATGGTAGACCTCTTTAAAATTCGCCCAGACTTGCATTTGCGAAATCGGATTTACGCCCGAGGCATTGGCAACCACGTGCACTGGGTTACTGACCTTTACGTGGTTTGCTGGACTGGTCACGTTCAAAGTCAAGATCGGTGCTGCCATGAAACCGGGGTTTCCGACTATAACCCGCGAATAGTTGATGCCACTCGGACAGGACTGTGACGCGAGGGGGTTCGATAACATTTGCAGTGTGGGGAATTTTTCCGTGCTCTCGCTGGACTCTGATGATTCAACGGCAAACGCCACGTAAGGACCAGAATTTAAGCAGCCCACAATGTCGCTCCTGCCGTTAATGCCGGTTACATTGTTATTGGCGAAATAGGTGTTCGGCTCCAGAAAGTCAGCGTCATTTCCGGTGACCCAAAACCCTTGCAAGTAGTCTCCGCTTTGCTCTTCGCCGACAAACTGGCCGGGGTTGTTGATCCCGAATAGCGTGCTGAAGTAGTTGGGCAAAGTACCTCGGGTGGGAGCGCTGTACAAGGTAAAGGTTCCGTTTTTGTAAATGAAGCCATTATTTGAATCTTCATTACCCACGATTGTCCCGGCATTATTTATGCCGACCAAAGCTGTGTCACTCGCCCCCGGATAATCAATCGTGGTAAATGCTCCATTGTGGCGAAGGAAGCCATGAGAGTTTGAGGAGTTCGGCAACGTGTACGAGCCGACCACATCACCATAATCATTGATCCCCATAGCGAAGGTGCCGCTCGCGCCGGGAAAATCAAACGTCGTGTATTTGCCGTTTATGTATTCAAAAGCGTGACCCACGCCGGTGGTTGGATCGGGATAAGAGCCGACGATCACGTTGCTATTATTAATCCCGTTTGCGGAGGTTTCCTGAGCAACGGTTCCTGGATAGCTTATTGCGGTGTACCGATAGACAACAGCGGTTGAGGTTTGGGCGGAAGCTCCTGCGACAAATAAGGTGCAGATAGCAGCCAGGGTTGAAAGAAAACGTATTTTCATAAAATGACTCCTGTGACTTGCGGAATAAAAGATGCAGGAGGAACTCACAGCGATGCCCCTGACTCGAGTTGGAGATCATCGGTAAAACCCTAAGGGAACTAGGGCCTCGCAACAGGCTTGCAGAGCCAAGTCTCGCGTCTGTGTTTCGTCTCGCAAGTAACTTCAGAGTTCCTGGTTTTGCCGAAACGATTCGTGCCTGTACGATAGTTCCATGGTGAAGTTTTACCGTTTAACTCTTCCCGTTCTCGCAGCCTTAATACTAGGATCGACTTTCGCGCAAGCCGATGTGGTCCGCGCTGCCACCATTCGCGTAGCTCCTATCTATCTCTCGCCTGATGCATCTTCTGCAAGACTCGCCGATGTCGACCGTGGGCGTGAATTGATATTTCTTGAAACGAGCGGGGACTGGGTCAAGGTAGAAGCAAATCTCACAGAGGAACGAATCGTCACCGGCTGGATGCAGACCAAGGGACTGATACAGTCATCCAGCCCCGAGGGAGACAAAATTCTGTTTGGCGAGGCGGTCGATTCAGAAGATCAGGCCAGCCAGCGCAACGGGCGCCGCTATGCGGCTCAGGATGCCATGCGGCTCTATAGCGAGGTGGCGGAGATATTTCCGCAGTCGCCGCTCGCAGGTGAGGCGATGTACCGGTCGGCGGACATTCGCTGGCAGATCGAGAAAGTCGATGTCATGTCCCTGCCTTCCGCGAAAGAACAGGATGCTTATTTGCGCAAGGGAATGAATGAAGATTATTTCAAAAAGGTGATCAAGAAATTTCCTGGCACGAAATGGGCATTTCTGGCCGCGTATCAGCTCCTCGATAACAAGCTGTGCGGCGATTGGCAGGGGCAGTCGAAGTGTCCGCAGAAGGAAGCGGAGATTTACGAGAATTATGCCAAGCAGTATCCGCAATCGCCGGCCGTGGCACAGGCCTTCTACCACGCGGCATACCGCTGGTCGGCGCTGATTGCGATTTACAAGACTGAAGATCAGGCCAAGAAATCGGACGAAGCCAAGGGCCGGGCAATCGGCGATGCGCAAAAGGCAATAGCACAGGCCGGTGCAAGCGACTGGGGAACGCGCGCGCAAAGATTGCTTTACATGGTGCAGCAGGGGATCCCGACGTACGGGAATTCAAATGGAGAGTAAACTGATATTGACTGGGTATATATCAATGATATATACTTACAGCGATGAAGGATACCGCCAAACTCTTCAATAATGGCCGTAGCCAAGCCGTGCGCCTGCCACGAGAATTTCGGTTCGAAGGCGATCGGGTGCGTATCCGCAAAGTTCCGAACGGAGTTCTACTCGAACCCCTGATCGCGGACACAACTATCTGGTTCGAAGAATTGGACCGGTTCAACTCCGAGCCGTTCATACCAGAAGGCCGCAGCCAGCCGATCACGCCAAAACGTGAGATTTTCAAGTGAATTTCCTGCTGGATACCAACGCTTGCATTGCGCTGATCAATGGTAAACCGGCGCCGCTGCGGAATAAATTCCATCGTGGAGCAAATGCGGGTGATCAATTCTTTGTGTCATCGGTGGCGATCTTCGAGTTGTGGTACGGCGTTTTCAAGAGCTCACGAACAGAATTCAACACAAGTCGAGTTGAGACATTCTTGTCTGGTCCTGTTTCCTTACTCCCATTCGACGATGAAGATGCCAAGGCTGCAGGATCCGTCCGTGCTGCCTTGGAAAAGCGCGGAAGGCCGATCGGAGCTTACGACCTGCTTCTAGCCGGGCAGGCGATCCGTCATCAAATGACTTTAATTACCGCGAATGTCTCAGAATTTTCCAGAGTGAAAGAACTAGACTGGGAGGATTGGGGCAAGAGTTAGAGCTGAGTCGCTTAGCGAGGTAGATATGCGTGAAGCAGTAATCGTCTCATCTGTACGTACTCCAATTGGCCGCGCTTTCAAAGGAACGCTGCGCTCGACGCGGCCCGATGAACTGGCTGCGGTTGCGATTAAAGGCGCACTTGATCGCGTGCCCCAATTAAATTCGAAAGAAATTGAAGATGTGATTCTCGGTTGCGCCATGCCGGAGGCCGAGCAAGGCATGAACGTCGCGCGAATCGCTTCCCTCCGCGCTGGATTGCCGGTCGAAGCTTCAGCCATAACGATCAATCGCTTCTGCTCTTCTGGCCTGCAGGCGATTGCCATGGCTGCGGAGCGAATCATGGCGGGCGCAGCTGAGGTCATGGTGGCTGGCGGGACCGAATCCATGACGATGATTCCGATGGGCGGAAACAAGATTTCGCCGAATCCCTGGCTGGTGGAACATTATCCCGATGCATATCTTTCAATGGGACTGACCGCGGAGCGGCTGGCGAAAAGATTTGCTATTACGCGCGAAGCGGCGGATGAATTTTCATTGCGCAGTCATCAGAAAGCGATGGCGGCAATTCAATCGGGGAAATTTGACGACGAGACAGTACCGGTGCCGGTGAGCTTCACGACTCCGAACGGTTCAAAGCCCAAACGGCAGGAAATTGTATTCAAGATCGATGAAGGTCCGCGTGCTGATACTTCGCTCGAAGCGCTAGCTGGCTTGAAACCAGCATTCCACGTCAAGGGGACAGTAACTGCCGGTAACTCGTCGCAGATGTCGGATGGCGCAGCTGCGGCGGTGGTTATGTCGGCGGAGCGCGCGCGATCGCTAGGAATTAAACCACTGGCACGTTTCGTAGCATTCGCAACCGCGGGGTATAAGCCGGAAGAGATGGGACTAGGGCCGGTGTTCGCGATTCCAAAGGTGTTGAAACTCGCGGGATTGAAATTATCTGACATCGACGTGATTGAATTGAACGAAGCCTTCGCGGCCCAATCATTAGCAGTGATTCAGGAAGCGGCACTCGACCCCGAGCGCGTCAATCCTAACGGCGGCGCCATTGCGTTGGGACATCCGTTGGGATGTACTGGCGCAAAACTCACCGCGACGATCATTTGTGAAATGAAGCGGCGCAATGCGCATTACGGATTGGTGACGATGTGCGTAGGTGGCGGCATGGGTGCGGCGGGTATTTTCGAGAATCTGAATTAATCACCGCACGGTAGTAAAATAATCCGTTTTGCCGCTATGTCTCGTGCTGTCCAGTTCGAACTGCGGTTGGCCAGGCGCATGTCGCGGCTTGGGACCGAAACCGCATTTGAAGTTCTGAATCGGGCGCGGGAGCTGGAGCGGCAGGGCAAAGAAATCATCCATTTAGAAATCGGCGAGCCCGATTTCGATACTCCGCAAAACATTATTCACTCCGCTGTGGACGCGCTTAATGCCGGCTGGACCCACTATGGTCCTTCGGCCGGCCTGCCTGACCTGCGAAAAGCAATTGCCGATGAAGTGAGCCGCACTCGCGGGGTTCGGGTGCAGCCCGACGAAGTGGTGGTGGTTCCCGGAGGCAAGCCGATTATCTTCTTTTCGATCCTTGCGCTCGTTGACGAAGGCGACGAGGTCATCTACCCGAATCCTGGATTTCCGATTTATGGGTCAATGATCAACTATGTTGGCGGACGCGGTGTGCCCATTCGGCTCCGCGAAGAAAGAGATTTCCGCCTGGATGTTGACGAACTGAAGAAACTGATCAGCGACCGCACCAAGCTGATCATTATGAATTCGCCGCATAACCCTACCGGTGGAGTGCTTAACAAACATGACATTGAGCAGATCGCTCAGGTTATTGGTGACCGCAACATTTTTATTTTGTCCGACGAGATTTATAGTCGTCTGATTTTCGAGGGCAGCCATCACTCGATTATTTCCGAACCGGGGCTCAAAGAGCGCACCATTCTGCTCGACGGATTTTCTAAAGCGTACGCCATGACCGGCTGGCGCATGGGATATGGAGTGATGCGTACCGATTTAGCGGCCCATGTCGCGCGGCTGATGACGAACTCGAATTCCTGCACTGCAAGTTTTTCTCAAGTGGCGGGAATCGAGGCGTTGCATGGTGATCAGAGCTCGGTCGACCACATGCGCACAGAATTTCAGGGGCGACGGGATATGTTCGTTGCAGGGCTAAATCGCATTAAAGGGTTCACTTGCAGAATGCCGAAAGGTGCCTTTTACGTTTTCCCGAATATCACCGGTACCGGCTGTAAATCGAAGCCTCTGGCGGACGCGCTGCTCGAAGAAGCCGGCGTGGCTTGCCTTTCGGGCACTTCGTTTGGAGAATTCGGTGAAGGCTATTTGCGCTTCAGCATTGCTAATTCCATGGAGAATCTGGGCAAGGCCTTGGAGCGAGTGCAGCACTGGGTTTCACAGAAAGGTTTGTAGTCGGTCGACCCTTGAGCCCGCGTCCTCTGCGGTTGAGAGCTTTTGATTCGGACGTCAGTCATGCCAAAGCCAAAAAACAATTCGCCAAAACCCACGCGGCCGAGCATTCCCGGGTACGGTCTGCCAAAGAGCAAGAAGGGCCTGCTTCAGTGGAAATGGGCCGAGGACCGGCTCAAGAAAAGCCGGCAGTATTGGATCGCGACAACTCGACCTGACGGGCGGCCGCACGTGATGGTCATCTGGGCGCTGTGGATGGATGGCTTGCTATATTTCAGCACAGGCAAGAATTCGCGCAAGGCTCAGAATCTAGAACTCAATCCTCATTGCACTATTTGTAACGATCAGGCAGATGAGGCCGTCATCCTGGAGGGCACGGTTGAAACAGAGCGGAACGTGGAACGTATCCGCGAGTTCGTTCCGCGTTATGAGAAAAAGTACAAATGGAAACTCGGTGAGATGGGCGACAAAATGATTGCGCTCGAAGATCCAGTATTTTATCTTCGCCCGCGGGTGGCATTTGGGTTATGGGAGAAGAAGTTCCAGAGCAGCGCCACGCGGTGGATTTTCCGGTAAGGCGCCTATAACGATCAACCACTAAGCTACAGAAGGACGATACATCCCTGATGGCCAATAAGTTTCGCGTTTTCGCAACCTGCGACATCGGACCTTCGCTGAATATTCTGCGTGAGCGTGGGTATCAGCTGGAAGTTTATCCCGATCCAAAAGCTCCGCCAAAATCGTTGATACTGGAAAAAGTTCGGTCGGGAATGGACGGGCTGATTACGACTCTGCGGGACCAGATCGATGCCGAGGTTTTTGAAGCGGGAAAAGGCTCGCTCAAAGTTGTGGCTCAACTAGCGGTTGGCTTTGACAATATCAACCGTGACGATGCCAACAAGCACAAGGTCCCATTTACTCACACGGCTGACGTGCTGACCGAAGCCACTGCTGAGTTTGCCTTCTTCATGCTGGGGACGTTGGCCCGCAAAATGTGGCCGGCGGAGCACCTGACACGTGATAACCAGTGGGGGTTCTGGCATCCGTATTTGCCATTTCTTGGTGACGAGGTAACCGGCAAGACTATCGCGATCATTGGAACTGGGCGGATCGGACTTGCCATGATCAAGAAATGTGCCGGGTTCGACATGAATATTCTTTGTTATGACCCGGCATATCAGAACCTTGAGTACATTACGGCTGTACAGGAGGTCATGGATCTTCGCCATGCCCGCGGTATGCAAAAAGAGAAGACCTCGATCAAATACGTTTCCTTCGCCGAATCACTGAAATTGGCGGATTTTGTCAGCGTGCATGTGCCGCTTCTGCGCGAGGGCGAAAGCGACACGCCGACTTTCCACCTATTCAACGAGCGCACCCTGCGCATGATGAAGCCTACCGCCTTCCTGGTGAATACATCGCGTGGACCGGTTGTGGATGAATCCGCGCTGGCGCGCGCGCTGAAAGAGAACGGGATTGCCGGCGCCGCGCTCGATGTTTATGAAAAAGAGCCGTTGCCTGCGGATTCCCCGCTGCGCGATCCAGCGATTGCGGACCGCTGCCGGCTGATGCCGCATTTTGCCAGTGCGGCGAAAATCACGCGGCTATCGCCCGATCCAAACAAAGGGATGGCGGGACGATGCGTGCAGGGCTTGATTGACGTCTTGGAAAAGAATTACGGCGGCGACGTGAAAAAGATGCCGTACGTGGTGAATAAGGAAGCGTTCTAGTCCAAGGAAAAAGCGCACAAAAAGCTTTTAACCGCAGAGAACGCGGAGGATTCAGAGATCGCGGAGCGAGCAGTAGCTGTCAAGAGCAAAGAGTACGAGAGTCCGCCAGCTACTCTTTACGGGGATCTGTAAGCAGGATGATTTTTACAGTAATCTGATGGAAAAGCTGGGCTTTTAATTTGAATTTCTCGGCGTCCTCTGCGTCTGCCTCAGCGAACTCTGCGGTTAAAATCTTTTTCTATTCCGCTAAAACAAAAGCTTCTAACCGCCGAGAACGCTGAAGTTCAGTCGGGGAGAGAGCGAGCAGTAGCTGTCGAGAAATCCGCTAGCTTTACTCCGGCACGCTTTGCTCTTCGCTGTGGGAGCGAAGGACGCGATCGACCGAATAAGGCGCGCGGCGGGTAGGCTCGTGATAATGGCGCACCTGCAACTCGCCCAGTAATCCAATTGCCAACAAATTCAATCCAGCGAGCAGAAGCACGGCAGCAAAGATCATCATCGGGCCGTGTTCCATCATCACATGCGATTGATAGACGAACTTCTCCACAAAAAGCCACGTGGTGATGCCGATTCCGCCGAACACACCCATCATCCCGACAGTGCCAAAAAAGTGAAGCGGCCGACCAAGATATTTCAGCAGAAATCGGATCGTAATGAGATCAAAAAATACCCGGAAGGTCCGTGAGATTCCGTAGTGAGAAGCACCACGCTCGCGATTCACGTTACGGATCGGCACTTCGCAGATCGACGCGCCATGCCATGAAGCTAGCGCTGGGATGAAACGGTGCAACTCGCCGTAGAGCGGGACTTGCTCAAGAATATCGCGACGATAAGCTTTGAAGGTCGTTCCGAAATCGTGGATGTCAACCCCGCTCAGCTTCGCCATTAACCAATTCGCGCAACGCGATGGAATGCGCCGTAGCCAGAGATTATCAATCCGAACCCTGCGCCACCCGCTTACGATGTCATAGCCTTCGGAAATTTTTTCTAAGAAAAGTGGAATGTCAGAAGGGTCGTGCTGCAGGTCGCCATCCATGGCAATGATGTACTCGCCGCGCGCATTGTCGAAACCGGCAGCCAGCGCGGAGGTTTGACCGAAATTCCGGCGGAGGCGGACAACGGTGATCCTGCTATCCACGCCGGCGATCTGGCCCAGCATGTGAAAGGTTTCGTCCGACGAGCCATCGTCGACAAACACGATTTCAAAACTGTCGCCGCTGGTCTCCATGACAGCCTTCAAACGGTCGTAGAGATCAGTGACATTCTCCTGCTCATTATGCAGGGGTATAACAATCGAATATTTTGGCATGAAAGGTCAATTATACGATTTTCAGCGGCGAGTTGATGAGACGAAAGTTCATCCGGGCCGTAACAAAACGGCTTCACAAAACGAATTCTAGACAGAAAAGGGACGCGCAGACACGCCCTTTCCTTGGAGCTAGTTTCAGCGACCGGGAGATCCGACCCACATTCTGTCAATACCTACGACGGACCTGCCGGATACGGCGGCAGTGCCGGAGGCCGTGGCGGAAGCTGTTTAGGATTCGCCTGAATCCCCTTCATTACTTCTTCGATGGCACGATCCAGCTGCGGATCCTTACCGCTTACAACCTGCTCAGGCCGATTGGTGACCACGATGTCCGGCTGCACGCCACGGTTCTCAACGATCCATTGGCTGGTAAGGTCATAACGCGCGAACTCAGGCCGGGTAATGTAGCCTCCGTCCATCAGGGGAAACTCTCCACGAATTCCGCGCACGCCGCCCCAAGTGCGCTCGCCGATAAGAGGCCCCAGTTTGTAATACTTAAACATGTAGCTGAAGAGATCGCCGTCAGATGCCGCGTAGTGGTTAGTTAAGCAAACCATCGGTCCATTAAAAACATTCGACGGGACGGTGCCGCTCTGCCAGTTTCTAGCCGAACCCATGCCAGCTAAAATACGCCGCAGCCGCTCGAAGATCAGTTCATCGACGAAGCCGCCGCCGTTGTAGCGGATATCGATGATCAAACCTTGTTTCCGAAGTTGGGGGAAATACTGCTTAACGAACTCGTTCAGCCCCGGCGAGCCCATGTCCGGTAAATAAACATAACCCACCTTGCCACCTGTGGCATCATCCACCTTCTTACGATTAGTGTTGATCATGTTCAACTCGCGCAAATTGTATTCGTCGTTGATTGGCTTAACGACGACGTTGCGCGAACTGTCTTCTGAAGGTTTGGAATTTACCGTGAGGGTCACGGTTTCATTTCCCGTGTTGACGAACGCTTGGTACGGATCTTGCGGGGCACGCAATTGCTGTCCGTTCACTGCGAGAAGATAGTCGCCTTCTTTTACGTTGATGCCCGGCTCAGTGAGCGGCGAACGCAGTTCAGCATTCCAGTTTTCTCCCGGATAAATTTTCTTGATGCGATATCTTCCGCTGGACTCGTCGAGTTCGTAATCAACTCCCAACAGACCAACGTTTACCGGATGGAGATCTGGATAGTCCCCGCCGCCAACATAAGTATGGGAGTTCGAAAGCTCACCAATCATCTCACCCAAGATATAAGTCAGCGAGTAACGATCCGAAACGGCAGGCAGGAGCTGGGCATATTTGTCGTGCATTTTTTGCCAATCAACCCCGTTCATCTCCGCTTCGTAGAAGTAATCGCGTTCCTGGCGCCAGACCTCATTGAAAACATTTTTCCATTCTTGCGGAGGATCGATTTCAGCTCGCATGCCATTCAGGCTCAGCACGCCGTCTCCGACTTTCTTTGCCTCTCCAGCAGGCTTCGCATCAATGATTCCGTAGGTATGAGCGGCGCGCGGATTGCCGCCTTCGCCTTCATAAAGCAGCTTGGAGCCGTCGAAGGAAAGCGCGAAGCGCTCGACACCTTCAATCAATGTTTTTTCTTTGCGGTCTTTCAGATCGTAAGCGTGTACGGCTGTGCTTTCGCCCGGTAGTGGCCCATCCAGCCCCTGCGCGGCCACGGTAGAGTAATAAAGGAAGCCCTTGCCGGCAGCAAACGTCCGGATCACGGCAGGATCCGTAGGTAGCGCAACCACGCGACTCTGAATTCCATCCAGATCGATTTTTACTTCGACTGGTTTCTCCTTCTTGTCTTTGTCTTTGTCCTTGTCTTTGCCTTTGTCCTTATCGTCCTCGCTCGCGTTCTTATCATTCTTCGATGCCTTCTTGCCCTTTGGATCGGTCGCGACGTCCTGATCCATAATCATCGGAGAAGGTTCTTTGCTCTTGATTTCGGTCTCGTCACTTTGCACCCCAAGCGGCGACTGCTCGTCTTTTTTCAGCGTAACGATATACACCCGGGTAGTTTTCGGATTGGCAAATTCGAAATCGACATTGCCCAGCACTTCGTTGAAGTCCCGATCGGAAAGAAAGTAGAGATACTTCCCTTCCGGATCGAACACGGCATCGTAGCTATTGTTTAGGGAGGATGTGACTGCGGTCGATTTCTGGTCCGGTAACGAGTAGAGGTAAACCACCGCATAGTTGTTTTCACTTTGCTTATCGTAGGCCAGCCATTTGCTGTCGGGCGACCAGTTGTAATTGGTGATCTCGGCGTAATCATCGTGATCGACCTTTACCGGTTTCTTTTCCGTGATGTCGATCCACCACAGATTGATATCTTTGTCGCCCCAGGCAATTTTCTTGCTGTCGGGAGACCACACCGGAGCGAATTTGAATCCCTTGTAGCCACTGGTGATCTGCTGTTCTTTACCCAATCCGTCCTGGGGCGAAATGTAGATTTCGTCCTCGCCGGTTCGGTCTGAAACGTAGGCGATCCAGCGGCCATCCGGAGACCATGAAACCTTTTGCTCGCGAATTCCTGGCGTGCGAGTCACATTGCGAACGCTTCCCTCTTTTGCCGGCACGGTGAATACATCACCACGTGCGGAAAACACAGCACGCTTTCCATCGGGAGCGATATCGAAATCGGTTGCCAGGCGACCCACATTGTCCCAATGCTTTAGTGCCGCGGGGCGATCGGCGGGCAATTCGATGGTCACCTTTTTAGGCTGCTTCGATTGAAAGTCGTACGTGTAGAGATAACCCGCGTTCTCAAAAATAACCGCATCCGGGCCCAGGCTCGGCCACATAACATCCCACTCGGCGTAATGCGTCAGTTGTTCAACCTGCTTTGAGCTCACGTCGTAGCTGTATAGGTTAAGGTGATGTTCGGGACCGCGGTCAGAAGTGAAATAAATAGTGTTGCCATGCCACATCGGAAAACTGTCGGTCCAATCGGTGTGCGGGATGTCTTCGCTGGTGTTTGTAAGCGAGCTTCGTACCGTCAGGGGAATAAGAGAGCAGGCCGCCTTGGTCCATTGGAAGCGGCTGCGGTAAACCGCCATCGATGCTGACCGTGAATGGACGCTTGGTCCAGCCATTCGATGCGTCGCGACGCGACAGAAAAACGATGCGTTTGCTGTCAGGCGTCCAACTGATGACTTGGTTGTGAATTCCCATGCGGTCATTGAGTTGGTGCGCACTGCCCTGGTGAAAAGTGAGTTGCTTCGGTTGGCCGCCGTCGGATGGCATTACATAAACATTAAAATTGCCGTCGTACTGACCTGTAAAGGCGATCCACTTTCCGTCCGGCGAAAATTTCGGAAACAGCTCGCGGCCCTGCCCGGAAGTAATCCGTCGCGCCGCACCGCCAGAAGTTGTTGCCAGCCACAGATCGCCACCGTAGAAGAATGCGACCTTATCTTTGTAAATATCAGGAAATCGCATCAGGCGGCCTTCCTGCGTTTCCTGAGCAGAAACCAGCACTGAACACGCGATTAAAGCAAGAAGGAAGAAAAGGGATTTCCTAAGGGCAATCATGAGCACTCCTGTGTACGAATCAAGATTGGTATGGCTACCTGGGGTGTTCATCCGGCAAGCAGTGGGCAAACGTGGGATTGTAGCAGCTTTGCAAGGTCGAATGTCATTCGATTTCGCGGAACTCAGGTGTCTGTCGAAGAGATAACTGTCCAGTTAGTTAGACACAGCATTTACAAAATTGTGAGCAGGTAAACACTATAATTCCAGTTCGCTTTGCATCGAGGAGGTGCGGGTTTGGGAGACGAAAAGGCTTTGCAGATATCATCGGCTGGAATATCGCGTCGAACATTGTTGCGCACAACTACTCTAGGAGCAGCCGGGGCGGCCATGTTGCCTGCACTCGCGGCCGCCCGCGCCATGGTTGCGGATCCAACGCCATCGCCGTCGAAGACCTTTGAGTTTGAGGAAGCGACGATTACCGACCTTCAGCGTCGCATGACCGCCGGCGAAATTTCCGCTCATTCGCTGACTGAAGCATACCTGGGTCGAGTCAGTGAAATCGACGATAACTGCAGCCGCACCGCCTGTGAAAAGCAAAAAGCTGTCGGTCTGAACTCGATCATCGAAATCAACCCCGACGCTCTCGCTATTTCCAAATCGCTTGATAAAGAGCGCAAGGCCAAAGGCCCGCGTGGGCCCATGCACGGCATTCCGGTGCTGATCAAAGACAACATCGACACTGCGGATCGTATGCAGACCACTGCAGGTTCATTGGCCCTGGTTGGCTCTAAGCCAGCGCAGGACTCTGGAGTTGCCCGAAAATTGCGGGACGCTGGGGCCGTCATTCTCGGCAAAACTAATCTGAGCGAATGGGCCAATATTCGCTCCAGTCATTCCAGCAGCGGATGGAGCGCTCGCGGCGGGCTTACCCGGAATCCGTATGCGCTCGATCGGAATCCATGCGGATCGAGTTCCGGCTCGGGAGCGGCAGTTTCGGCAAATCTTTGCACGGTTGCAGTCGGGACCGAGACCGATGGATCGATTGTTTGTCCTTCGTCAGCCAATGGGATTGTGGGAATCAAACCTACAGTTGGGTTGCTCAGCCGCACCGGCATTGTTCCAATCTCCCATAGCCAGGACACCCCGGGGCCAATGGCGCGCACGGTGCGAGATGCGGCGGTCCTTTTGGGAGCGCTAGCCGGCTCTGATGCGCGTGATACGGCTACTGCTGAAGCCGACTCGAAGATGCAGAAAGATTACACACGTTTTCTCGATCCGAATGGCCTGCAAGGAGCGCGGATTGGTGTGGCTCGAAAATATTTTGGATTCAGCGATTCGGTGGATGCGCTGATGAACCATCTGATCGATGAAATGAAATCCGCGGGGACTGTGATTGTCGATCCCGCAGACTTGGAATCGCACGGAAAATTCGACGACACGGAGTTGCTGGTTCTTCTATACGAGTTGAAAGCCGATTTAAATACGTATCTGGCGTCGCGGCCAGATGCCCGCGTGCACACACTTGCCGATGTCATCGCATTCAATGAGCAAAATAAAGGCAAAGAAATGCCTTACTTTGGACAGGATCTGTTTCTGAAAGCACAAGAAAAAGGATCCCTGACAAACAAGGAATACGTGGATGCGCTCTCGGCAAATCACAAGCTAGCTCGGGAAGGCGGAATCGATGGCGTAATGGACAAGTTTCATCTCGATGCCATCCTCGCGCCGACCGGCGGGCCCGCATGGCTAACAGACTTAGTGGATGGCGATCACGCCGGTGGCGGAAGCTCGAATGCAGCAG
>QHZX01000196.1:15344-16667 GCA_003224835.1 Acidobacteriota bacterium
GCTAGTGAAGGCGCGAACCCCACCGAAGTTCCTGGACACAATCAAAATCTGATTCGATAGACACGAAGTAGAACCCGCCGCTTAAAGGCCGGCAGCTCACATCTACTGAGCAGCAGCTCTGGTCTTCAGGCCTCATACAGGATGTTCCCTACGGATATGTGTTTTCCGCAAGCAACGGCGAGGCTGCCTTTCAATTCTAAATTCGCTGGCAAGAGATTAACTGAACAGGAGAGACTCTCATGAGAAAAGCAATGCTGTTGAGTGCGGCAATCACGCTATGCGCAGCTTTGGCCATGGCGCAGGATACACCGTCGACGGCCGGGTCAGGCCAGAATGGTGCAACGAGCAGCACCACCTCGCAGACAACGTCGAGCGACCAGAACGCGACCGGAAATAGCATTCAGGGTTGCCTTACTGGAAGCAGCGGCAATTACATGCTGACTAACGCGAGTGGCGTAAGCTACAAAGTTCAAGGTGATGATTCACAACTCAGCGCCAACGTGAACAAGCAAGTGGAAGTGATGGGCACGGTCGGTTCCAGCGCCTCAGCCTCCGCCGGCAACAGTCCGGACACCAGCGCTCCGAACGGCTCTGCTGCGGGCGAAGCGAATGCCAATGCTGGCAGCAGTTCCTCCGGATCAACTGGAGCCACAGCAACTGCTACCGCTACAAAGACGATAACCGCGACTTCGGTGAAGGCAGTCGGGGATAGCTGCAGCAACAGCAAGTAAGTGTGGTCTTAAAGGGGGCTGCCGCGAGGCGGCAGCTCCTTGTGAGACAAAGACCGCGGCCTAGAAAACTCCGACGCCAAACTGGATGGAGTGCGTCGTCGAACCACTGCTGCCAGTCAGAGTCACGAGATATATTCCCTGTGGTGTGCCCGCGTCCGGAGGAGGAGGTCGATTTCCGCTTCCACCCCCGCCGCCTCCGCAGCTGACGCATAAAGCCGCAAGCGCAATAGTAAACAGGAGTTTGCGGCGGCGGCGATGACTACGAGGAACCCCGAACATAAACACGCCTCCGACGGCCATAGCTGACATCGCAAGCGCCAAATTCCATTCAGCACCGACTCCCCCGCGCTTTAACATACCCGTCTTGCGGGTGGTCGTAATCGTCAGATTTGTGGAACCGGAAGCTGACAAAATTGCTGGGTTGAACGAGCACTTTGCTTCCGCGGGTAGACCCAAGCAGCTGAATGTGACCGTACCCGTAAA
The DNA here is from genome assembly GCA_003224835.1 of Acidobacteriota bacterium. Classification (GTDB taxonomy): domain Bacteria; phylum Acidobacteriota; class Terriglobia; order Terriglobales; family Acidobacteriaceae; genus Gp1-AA145. Next base: position 16,559 of record QHZX01000196.1, read on the forward strand.
GCCATCGAGGTCCGTCATTAAAACAGTCATTGAGCCAGAACTGCCCGGGTTTTGGATCAGAAGTGCATCGCTGGATGCTTGAATCGAAAAATCAGGCTGAATTGTGATC
>QHZX01000265.1:0-5773 GCA_003224835.1 Acidobacteriota bacterium
GCCCGGGACAAGCCAAACAGCTTGCCTTCATGCGTCGCCTCGCACCCAATTTCATCAACCGACAGCTCTGGAAAGCGTCTAAGAAGCTGGTTCCAGTCGGAGTGGCGTAGACGAGCATCCGGCAGTTTCCGGTTAGTCTGCCAACCGGAAACTGAGCCTCGGAATTGACGATAAGTAGCAACCGCGTGAATGAGAGTAACCAGCTGGCAACAGTTGAGCCGGGTACTCGTTTCCGAGTTCGGGTAAGAATATAGTTGCTTGGGCATGACCCTGCGCATATTCACAATCTGCATTTTGTTTTGCTCATTGGTGGCCGCACAGACCGAGCAGACCACCGTTATTCGTCCAACCGAAATTGATGACGTCCTGGTAAATCCCGGGATGGGCATCGAGACATTCAACCGCTTTTCCGGACAGTCACTGAACGAAGGCGTTAAGTGGTCTGAGGTCGGGCCGGAGAAGCCCATAGCGGACGCGCCGCCCGGCACCATCGACTTCCCCGGATCCAGCGTCGCCTATCTGCGCTGGTTCTGGTCCCAGTTTGAGCCGCAACCTGGAAAATATCAGTGGCAGATCATGGACTCCGCATTGGCCGAAGCCCATCGTCATAACCAGAGACTCGCAATCCGGTTGATGCCTTATGACGACAAGCATCCACTGCCAGACTGGTACATCCACTCGGGCGCGCGCCGCGCAAATCAGCCAGGCGATAAAGACGGTGCCATCTGGTCTCCGGATTCGGCCGACCCTTTATATGTCAGATCCTGGAGCGCGATCATCAGCGAACTAGGTAAGAGGTACGACGGCCATCCCGATCTGGACCACGTTGATATTTCGACAGCCGGATATTGGGGCGAAGGGTGGGGCCCGTATCTGCCGGACTGGCCGGTGCAGCAACAGCTCATTGACGTTTACCTTCAGGCTTTCACGCGCACGCCGCTGCTCATGAACTTCGATCAGTTGCAGGCACTCGTTTACGGCTCGAAACACGGCGCCGGCTGGCGGCTGGATTGTTGGGGCGACATGGGGCGGCCGTTCAAGAATTTCGCGCACATGCTCGACCTTTACCCGCAGCAGATCGCGCGTGGAAAGCTGCAGGATGTTTGGCGGACAGCGCCCGTTGCGCTTGAAAGCTGTGGAGTCCCAGAATCGTGGAAGCAGTGGGGTTTTTCGTTGAAGCCAATTCTCGATCAGGCGCTGCGCTGGCACGCTTCTACCATCAACATCAAATCGAGCGCCATCCCCGCGGAATGGAAATCCGCGTTTGATCAGTTCCAGAAACAGATTGGCTACCGTTTCGTTCTCAAAAAGCTGGAATATCCTACACACGTCGCGCGCGGTTCAATGGCTCAAATTAATATGTGGTGGTTCAACGCCGGGGTAGCGCCGGTATATCGCGATTATCTGCTGGCGCTGAAAATTGGAGACACGGTTCTGCCGCTCGATGCCGACATTCGCCAATGGCTTCCCGGTGATTCAGTTTACGAGAACACTATGCCCATTCCATGGGACCTTAAACCGGGGAAATATCGACTTCGCGTCGCTCTGCTGGATCGGCAAACCCGTACGCCCGCGATTCGATTGGCGATTACCGGACGTCAGAGCGACGGCTGGTACGACCTGGGTGACATCATTGTCGGCTCCGAATGAAACCGTTTGCGGTTATCACTGATAACGCCTGTTCTCAATCCAAAAATAATCAATAAACATGCTGCTGAACTTACCCCCGCTACTGTGCCACGCAAGGAAAGCCAGCGAACTGCAGCGCGGCCAGAAGTTCCGCCAACGTGAATGGCTTTTCCAGAAGAAGTCGTAGATCAAAACCCAATGCTTTGTGGCCATCCTGTATCTCCTGCAGATGTGCGCTGCCGCTCATCAAAATGAACTTACAGTTGGGTAGAAACTTTAGAATTTCTTTCGCTTCCTCGAACCCATCCATGTTCGGCATAACAATCCCGGTGACGACACAATCGGGATGGAAATCTTTCGCCACTGAAACTGCTTCTGCTCCGCCATAGGCGACTCGAATCTCGTATTCGCAATGTGAGATCATCTGCGCGACCCAGGCGAGGGTCGGCGGGTCATCATCTACGACAAGCATTTTGGTACGTTTTGAATCCACGTTCTGATGTTAGCAGTGCCTCACATTGAAGATAGCTGTCGATCACTCGGCCTGTCTGCAGCATTCTGAGGTCAATGAGTGATAACGCCTGTTACCGTCAACTACAATAGGCACTTCGGGGAACAAGCATGCCAAACGGCAAGCCGGGGGACCATCCTCTCAATGATATTTTGGTTCACCACCTCAATGTCTACGGGGAAGAAGCCGATGCGATGATTCGGAAAATTGCAGACCTCTCCAGCCGCCGAGAGTTGGAGGAGTGGTGGACTCGCGAAATCGGCTGGTCGCCTGACCCTGGTTTGATCGTGGCGAAGGCTCGCGGACGCCTTGCTGAGCTAGTCAAACGAGCAAAGGACAGCGGATGGGAGACTCGGGATTCTCAGTGATCGACCGTTCTCGACAGTTATGATTATGGCGAATATGGGCAACAATCCAGATTGGATTTTCCACCGCGACGATAGGCCAAGTGAGGCAGAGGTCATGCCGCGATTGATCGCAGAGTTTCCGGGATTTCATGCCCGATGGGAGAAGCACCTCGAATCTTGGCAAGGAGAACCCGCAGGAAACTACAACGACATTGCTCAATTCGTTCATTTCGTTGTTAAAGAACTCTACCCAACCGGCAAGACTGCAGATCTCCAGCATGCGTTCGATCTGGTGGAACAGTGGCTTGTGAACGGAAACCAGAATCTGCGGGATTTAATCGTAATCGGGTTTCTTGAGGATCTTCAAAACGTCGCGTCGTGGCAGGAGTTCGGAAGAGAAGTTTTCATTCCGTTTCTCGGACCGCAATCTCATCAGGCGTGGAACGAAATTGAGAGGACTTGGGCGAGTAAAACAAGTCTGATGGAAGTCATCCGCGCCGAACGCAAGAGGCCTGATAGTGATTGATTAATCTCTGTATCACTCGTTGAGAGGCATTTGGCTACTTCCAGGAAATGAGTGAAAACGCCTGTTCACCCTATCTAGATCGTGACGTGATCAATCCTGATGTCACGTGAGAAAATTACTCCCTGATGAACAGTGACCTAGAAGAAAACCTTAGCATTACACTTTCTAAAGCGGCATGGCTTGTATTGTTCGAGTTGTTGGCGACATCCAACGCGGAGTGGAACAAGACAAACCCGGACTCTTACAGCACCTCAGCAAAGCCATTGCAGTTGAAGGCTGACCACCCCGAGCGGGTCGCGTTGTGTGGTTGGAGTGTGCACTCGAAAGCCGCCTTTCGGAACCGATGCTAGGCAACTACGCCGAATTGGTTGAGGAAGCGTCTGCTTGCGAACAGCAATTGATTGCGATAAATCCCCATGTCACTCATTCACCGCGAGATCATACCGGCATCAACTCGCATGCGTCGCTAGCGCTTGGACGTCTGAGATGCGGTCTCTTGCTTCTTGCACAGCGTGACTATGCACGAGGCGGATAACGGATTAGCACCCGGCAAGGCAGCGTTGATACGAACGAACGGAGGGTCAGGCAAGGCGTTGGGAGCTGTGTACAAGCCTTCGGGGGATATGGTTCCGCAAGCGTCGCCCGTGCAGCCCACGCCAGTGACGCTCCATGTCCCTGACTGGCTCAGCTCGCCAGCTGTGCTGATATAAAACTGTTCCTTCTCTCCTGTCACTAGGCGCGCGCCAGATGGATTGATAGAGAGACCATCCATGTTGTATAGCATCGATACATTGACGACCAGATGGTCGCGGTTAACATTGGGAGGCAACGGCTTATTCACCATTAGTTCGTTAGTACACTCGCGCGCCATGCCATCCAAGACTTCGTCACCTGACGACGAAACAATTTCGACCGTATGAACGTGTCCGTCTCGGGAAATCGCAAATTGAACCGTAAGTCGTGCCTGTTTGAGTCCAGGACTGCGCTTCTCATCTGAGGTTACTCTGCTCCAACACTTGCCAGCTTCAGCAACAATCGGCGAAAGGTATGCATCAATCGTTCCGTCCCGGGTATTTGCTTCAACGTCGACCCTGCCAATACCGGAATGGTAGAGATGAAATGAGACCTCAACTATAACTTGAACAGTCCATATCCGAGTGGGGTCAACACTTTTATGTTCTGAGGCTGGCCGTTATCATCGACGAGTAGTGAAAGCAGTTCCGTGCCCCTAACCATCGCCTTGCGCGCTGCGTCTGAATATTCCGGATCAACATCCTTGATTACGTGCGGTGCTTGGATACCGCCGGGCAGCATCGGAGCCTTTTCAGACGAGGTCGCAGCCTTTGCGGCTGAGGCGTGATCGCCTTGTGCTTCTATTTCAAGCAGCGCAGCGAGATTGACCTTGGCGCGCGCGTGATCTTGGGCGGCTGCTTTCCGATACCAGCCGATCGCCTCTTGAGAGTTTTGCGGGACTCCTAAACCCTTCTGGTACAGCCACCCAATGTTGTTCTCCGCGCCTGCGTAATTTTGCTCAGCGGCTTTGCGGTACCAGTTTAGGGCTTCGTTGTAGTCCTGCTGAACTCCGAGGCCGTTCTGGAAAAGCCACCCTAGGCAGAACTGGGCTTTGGCATCGCCCTGGTCAGCCGCCTTGCGGAACCAGGATGCCGCTCTCGCATAGTCCTGCTGAACGCCATGGCCATCACGATAGAGCACCGCGAGATTCGTTTCCGCTAACGCGAGTCCTTTGTTTGCGGCACGGTAATACCACGCCAAGGCGAGCGAGTAGTCCTGAGCCACACCTTCGCCATATTCATAGAGAACTCCGATGTCGTTTTCGGCGTAGGAATCGCCCTTATCTGCGGCTATCGTGTACCATTTCAAGGCTTCCCCATAATCTCGCTGGACCCCCCAACCCTCGTTATAGAACCATCCGAGGTTCGTCATCGCGCTGGCGCTTCCTTGGTCCGCGGCCTTGCGGTACCAAACCAAAGCTTCGTGATAGTCCTGCTTGGTTCCGAGCCCATTCTGATACATCTTGCCGAGGTTCTCTTGGGCTTGTAGACTTCCGGCGTCCGCTGCCTTGTGATACCAGTTCAACGCTTCCGCGTAATTCTGAGTCACGCCAAAGCCCTTCTCATAGAACCACCCAACGTTGTTCTCTCCCGCCGCATTGCCCTGATCAGCAGCCTTACGAAACCACGTTAAGGCCATTCCGTAGTCATGCTTGTCCAGGTACTCGTTGCCAAGGCGGACCTGCGCGTCCGGCGTAGTCGGTTGGGACGCTGCGGTTTGGGAAACGGCGGCAGGTGAACAAAGAGCCAGAGACAATGCCAACAGCTTCAGTGCTCGATTCATATCTGTGACAAGTCGTTATCGGAAACGCGAGGCCACAAATCAGCGCGCACTCAGAGTACCAGCTTCGTGACGAGTTTCCCACCGTACCGCTTCAATTGGCCATAAATTGCCATTTCGCTCACTGAAGTTAAAAGGCGAATGGGAGGCGCAAACTTGCGCTATCGCCTGTTAACGCCAGTTGACCACCGTAACTCGACTATAGCCTGATATAAGAAGTACGCTCGACATGCTGTTCTGAGGGCGTTTTCCTATGAAAATAAGTCGTCTTTTCATTTCGCTAACGCTGATTCTTGTGGCTGCATACTCGATAGCGCAGGTATCGGTCCGACGGACACTACCCGTCGGTTGGCGCTTGCCCAGAGCCGCCGAGGCAACCGGAGCTTGGCGGAAGAAAAGCCCCACTAG
>QHZX01000265.1:6075-7344 GCA_003224835.1 Acidobacteriota bacterium
CATGGTCGGCAAAATCCACCATTGCTCGTTGCCACCGAAAAGTGAACTGAAGGTCAGTTGGCGATAAATCGCCATATCACTCATTGACTGAAAAAGGCGAATAGAAGGCGCAAACTTGTGATAACGCCTGATTTCGCCAACCATCACAGTGCAAGCTCTCACACAATCACCATTCCCGTCAGAAGGAGATGCCATTGGAGAAGACGCTCATTTGGCATAAAGAGCGCGCAGGCACCCATCGTTTGTTCACTTGGCATCCAACTGCGGGTGTGCCGAAGTTGCTCCTTGTATCTGCTGGCTCTCGCAATGGCGATGGTGACCACTGTGGCTGGTGCCCAGCGGTCTCCCTGCGACTTGGTCCCGGAACAGGAACTCCCGAATTGTCGCTTCACTGTCCGATCAAATTACGCACTGCATGGGCGCGTTCACACGGTGCGCGTGATTACGCACGAGCTCGCTCCCGATCCACGGACTCGGCCTCATAACTCGGGACCGAAGCTCTCTGTCCATGAGCCTGGAGTGTGGATCGCCTTCAGTTCTGACGGTGAAATCATCGAGAACTCTGGCAGCCTCTCCAAGGACGGTAGCCCTATAAGTCCAACACGAGAGAGAAAAATGGTTGAGGGTCTGAAAACCGTCGCCATTTCGGGACCGGCTGATGACCCGGGATTTCTTCGCACGGTGCAAAAGTTCGCTCCGGACGGGAGCCTGATCGAGGAGTTTACGTACCAACACGAGAAGATGCTCTCCCATCATGTTCAGGAGCGCGACAGCGCGATGGGTTCAACGGAGGACAGCACGTATGACACCAACGGCAATATCACTTCGCATTCCAGTGAACGAGATGACAAACACGGACGAGTGGTTGAATTGATTGTTTTCGATCATGACCGGCTAGTCCTCCATCAGCGTGACGTATATGACGAGAGGAGCGATAGCGATGATGGCTCGGCGCTGATCTCGCGATCATGGCTTGACGAAAACGATTTGCAGTTTCGGGAGATCACGCTCCGTGACGGACAGGCCACATCCTGGTGGCAGCGGCCCGACTGCGGCAAACTGTGCGAACAGACTGATGGCGTAGGGCTTAATTTCTCCTTCGACTACTCGATTGATTACGAATTTCAATCAGACGGATCACTGCTCACCACAATTGAGCACCATAAAGGGCGTTACGGAGACATCGACAACGACGATGCAGAGCTGTTGGACCAACATGGCAACATCGTGGAGAAGATTGCCTATCGCTACGCGCGCGACGAAATGGGC
>QHZX01000266.1 GCA_003224835.1 Acidobacteriota bacterium
GCGGACGCGAATCTCAGTTCCAGCAACGAACAAGAGCAAAGCCAGAAGAAAGAACTGCCAGAGCGCAACGATAATCCCGGTAGCGCACAATACCAGTAACATGGACGTATAGATCGGATTACGGACCAGTGCGTACGGACCTGACTGCACCAACCGGTGCTCTGCGCCAAGTGCCGCATCAATTCGTAACTGGCCGGCGAGGGCTCGGCAAGATGTCCATGAAAGGGCTGCGGCCAGAAGAAACAACACGAGTGAAGCCGCCCCTCGCCACGACGGAAGCGATCGTTCCCAGAAGTGTCCCTGCCACAACAGGCTGAAAGCAAGGACTTGCAGCAAAACGCCCCAGCGCGAGCGAGAGTTCACAACGCTTGCCGGAGTAGTCCCGCGGTGGGCCGGAATAAAGGGATAGAACCACACCAGCATGCCGGTAGCGATCAGAACGTAAGCGTATGCGGGCATCGGTTCAGAAAACGTAATCACAAAGAATCGTGAGTCAGCAGAGTTGCGGGACAGACGTGGCGAGATGATCCGCAGATCAGATGAACATCTCGTCCTGCGGAGCTGAAACCGAACTTCGCCCGCGACGGCGTCCGAAGAATGCCTCAAATCCCGCACCCAAACCGTGCATAAGACCGGAAAGTTGCCGCACTGGCGAGACTACGGTTCTTTGCATGACCTCGCGGGTCTCTTCCAACTTGTCCATGGTGCTGTTGACGAACTCGTCGGCGCGGATCACCTGCAGGCGAGTACGGTCAACAATATCGGTGAGCGTCGCATCCACACGCTCCATTTGTGTGCGGAGCATGGTGGTTGAGACGCTAACGTTGTCGACCACGGTGGCGATCTTGGGACGCAATTCGCTCATCATTGAATGCGCGAGTTCCGCGGTAGGTAGGACTTTGGTTTTAACTTCTTCTGCGAGAGATTCAACTCTCTGGCTGGTCTTGCGCATCGAGATGTACATGCCCGCAAGCATGCCAGCCTGCAGCAAGACCGCGAAGGCGGTCAGAGCGATGAAAGCTATCAACAAACCAGAGTCCATATGCGCCTTGACTGGCACAGTTGAAAGTTAAACGTTGTCACCATCACTTTTTGCAGAGGTGACTTTTTCGCGATATGCACGGCGTCCGGCATCAACAGCGGAACGAACTTGTTCCTTTTGCGCGCTCAATACTTCACGGCCGCGTTCGGCCCATGTCTCCGCCTGCTCGCGCGCTTCTTGGGCACGTTTGCGCATAAATTCGCGCCCCTCTTCGGCCTTGGCCATAAGGATTTCCCGAGTCTCATTGCCCGATTGTGGCGCGTATAAGAGACCGACTACCGCACCGATTCCTATTCCCGTCAGGAACCACAAGAAACCGCCGCCATTTCGCTCGGCCATATCAAGCCTCCATCAATGATCGCAAGACGGATGTTAGCATCCGGTCTACCGAATTACAATTGCACTGCCCTTGTGCTGTAGCCTCTCAAGCGAGACAATGTTCCATTCCCACTCAGGTCCAGATCGGGAGCAATCTCTTTGTCTGATCGTAAATACCGCCAACACGGATATCAGGATAATGGCGAGGCGCGCGAGAAGTCGTTTTCGCAGAAGAGTCCCGCTCGCAAGGACGACACCTTCGGCCCACGACCGATGCAGATGCCCGGCACGCATTCAGTTTCACGCTGTGCCCAGTGTGGAACGCTGCTGACTAGCCTTTCTGAGCCGATTGGACAATGTCCAAAATGCGGTTTTGAGCTGCATTCGTGCAAACAATGCACTTACTTTGACCCTTCTCGCCGCTTCGAATGCATGCAATCTATTCAAGAGAGAATCGCCAGGAAAGATGCGCGTAACGAGTGCACCTTCTACTCCATCAGCGTGCGGGTAGAGAAGCAGACCTCAACAGGCCCAGCCGCGCAGCCCAACAGTGCGCGCCAGGCATTCGATAATTTGTTCAAGGACTGACTTCGATTGCAAATTGTAGATTTCAGATTGAAACCCAGATCTGCAACCTACAATCTCACATCTGCGACTCCGTCATGGCTTCTGCGTGGGTCGCAGCAGAACCTCGCTGACGAACGATTGTGGCGCCTGCGTCACCAACATTTCAACCGCGTGGGCAACATCGTCTGGTTTGAGCATTTTGTTAGGGTTCTTTCCTGTGTGTGGGCTTAACTCTGTATCCACTGAGCCGGGACAGACAACTGTCACCCGGATGTTGTACGTTCTCAGTTCCTCGGCGACCGAATAGCTCAGTCCGTTGAGGCCCCATTTTGACGCGGCGTAAGCGGCGCCGTTTGGAAGCGCATTCTTCCCAGCCAGCGACGAGATGTTTATGATGTGCCCAGTTTTTGCCCGGATCATCATGGGCGCGAAGCTGCGAATACAGTAGTAAACGCCGCGTAGGTTCGTGTTCAGGACCTTTTCCCACTCTTCTGGTGTCAGTTCATGTAGAGGCGCTGCGAATGCGCCCACCCCGGCATTGTTCACGAGGATGTCAATGCGGCCGAAAGTCTTTTCTACGAATGCAGCGAGCGCCTGTGTTGAGTCAACACTGGTAACGTCGCATTGCAAACTTTCTGTCCGGCCACCGTTAGCTGCAATCTCCGACGCCGTGTTTTGCAAGGGCTTGATGTCTCGGCCGCAAAGAACTACCGTTGCCCCGAGGGCCGCCAATTTGCGGGAGATTGCCGCTCCAATACCACGTCCAGCGCCGGTTACAACGGCGATCTGTCCCGCAACCGCCCTGGAGTTAGTGTGATTAGCATTCATGGATTCCTCATCGCCTGCGGCCTAAGCCACCAGAAATGTCATCTCCCGCATCTTATTTGAATCAGGAGAGGTGTTGCGGAAACAGAGAAACTTGCTTAACTTGAATGACATACATATAATCCCGCTCACCGGAATTCGTCTTTGGCCCTGGCAATCCCAGGGAGCGCTGTGGAGTCCGGAGTCTTGCTAGGGTCATCGCGCTACCGCGAAGTAGTCGAGATCTTAGATTCAGATTTGCCGTTGCAGCGATTTCCTGAAATCAATTTTCCTAACGATTCGAGGAGCGATTGGAAATGAAAACAACCCTACTAGCGTTTGTGCTCGTAGCCGCCGTGGCGGCCAGTGCACAAAGTGCGACTCCGCAGCAAACTCAACCCGCCGCGCCGCCCCAAGCCGGACAACAGCCGGCCGGACAGCCCGGCAGCCAACAAGCAGGAGCCGCGCCGGAGATCAAAGATCCGAACGAATACAACGCCTACATTGGGGCGGTGCAGCAAAAAGATCCCAATGCAAAGATCAGCGCGCTGGAGGCTTTCCTTACACAATATCCAAACAGCGTGATGAAGACCACCGGGCTTGAGCTGTTGATGGCGACCTATCAGCAGGCTGGAAACCAAGCCAAGGTAGTTGAAACAGCGAAGCGCGTGCTGCAAGCGGACCCGTGTAACTTGCGCGCACTGGCACTGCTGACATTTCTTGCGCGACAGGGTGTCTCTTCGGGGCAGAATCCCCAGCAGAACCTGACTGATCTCGCACAATATTCTGGCAAGGGTTTAGAGTGCCTGCAATCAGGCCCTAAGCCGGCTGGAATTTCCGAAGAAGATTACGACAAGCTCAAGAAACAGGTGTCGCTGATCTTCAATGGCGGCGCAGGATTCGCCGCTTTGCAGAATAAAGATTATGCGCATGCGCAGCAATATTTGAGAGTCGCGGTAGACGCTGACCCAAATGATCTTCAAAACGTCTACCCGTTGGCTATGGCCTACTTAACTGCGAACCCACCGGATAGCTTGAACGGTCTGTTCTATATTGCTCGCGCTGCCAGCTTGGCCCCTGCCGGACCTGCCCAGAACCAGATTCAAAGTTACGGTCAAAAGGTCTACAAGAATTACCACGGATCGGACGAAGGCTGGGTAGATTACGCTTTGCCA
>QHZX01000197.1 GCA_003224835.1 Acidobacteriota bacterium
GGACCCGATACCCGCAAACACGGGCACGAGCCTAAGCAGGAATTCTGCTTTCAACCCCAACCACGATGTCATTCCGAACATGTGCGCTCGCGCACGTGAGAGGAACCCTACGTCGTTCTGCATTTCTGATGCGGTCGTCAGGACAAACGCACTGCTTGCGCGCCGATGGGGTAATCCTGTCAAAGCCGCCATCGCCGCACGAGCATCGTACGGTCCATCTCGCCCGCGCAAGCGCGTCCGTTCGGGATGACATCAACTGGGAGGAATTGCGGAAAAAGAATTAGCTCGCCACATTTCTCCGGCTCCCTGAAGCGTTTTGCTCATTTGACGCATCTTATTTCAGGCGCATATTATTCCCGTTTGGCTTTGAGGCCCGCGAAGCAGAGTAGCGGGCTTCAGTTTGGAAGACTCGATGGACAAAAAGAAGTTGGAAGCATTCAAGAAGCGGTTAGAGACCCGGCAGCAGGAACTGCGTCGCGCTGTCTCCCGCACTCAGCAGGACGGCCGTACCGCCGATGAAGACGTTGCTCAGGATATCGCCGATAAGGCTGCCAGTTCGTATAACAAAGAGTTCTTATTTCATCAAAGCAACAACGACCGCCAGTTGCTGATGATGGTTGAGAACGCGCTCGCCCGCATTCGCGAAGGCAGTTTTGGCGAGTGCATCTCCTGCGGTAAAGAGATTAATCCCAAGCGCCTGGAAGCCGTGCCCTGGACGCGCCACTGCATTGAATGTCAAGAGAAGTTGGAAAAGGGCATTCTGGAAGAAGCTTCGCGCTGATCGTCAATCGCCCAGGGCAGCACCGCATACTCGGGGAGATGATCTCTCTTTGACGCTCCGGAATTCCCACTGATAAACTTAAGGTTCCGCATATCCTCAAAGCAGAAAGGTAATTAGTGCGCGCAGAAGCACGTCGTCAACTAAAGCAAGATCGCTTCAGCCGGGCCACAATTCACGCCGCCGAACAGACGGTTCATTGGACGGTCGAGCACAAAAACAAGATGACTGTCGCCGGCATCGTGCTGGCTGTCTTGATCGCTGCCGCGGTGGGCGGGTGGTATTACAACGAGCGGCGGGACGAAAAAGCCAGTGCCGATTTTGGCAAAGCCCTGCAGACCTTGGATAGCCCGGTCCGCCCGGCCGGAATGCCTCCGCAGCCCGATTACCCGAGCTTTGCCTCGGCAAAGGAGCGCGGCGCCGAGGCTCACAAGCAATTTCAAGCTTTGGTTGACAAGTACCCGCACACCCATGTCGCAGACTTTTCTCACTATTTTTTGGGCGTGACTTCGGCCCAACAGGGCGACACTGCGGTGGCCGAACGTGAGCTCAAAGCTGTCGCCGACTATCGCAACCGTGACCTTTCGACATTGGCGAAACTGGCGTTGGCTGGAGTTTATCGCGACACCAATCGCACCCAACAGGCCGTTGAACTTTACAAACAGATCATGGAAAAGCCTTCGCAGACGGTCAGCAAGTCCGCTGCCCAGATCCAGTTGGCGGAAACTTATCAGGCAGCGGGAATGACGGTCGATGCCAGGAAGCAGTACGAGCAGATTAAGAAAGAAGCGCCGCAGACTGAGGCCGGGCAAATGGCATCTGCAAAGTTACAGGAACTGAAATAGTTTTCTCGCCGGCGACTAGTTCTCAAACGCCTCTTTCGGCAATCCCGTAATTCGAATACCCGAATGTCCTTTGTGCCGGATGTTCAGGCCAATGAGCACCGCCGTAATCTGCTCGATGATGCGGGCGTTCTCGAGCTTTCCTCCATCCAGCGCGCGGACGCCCGGAATCCTTCGTGCCAGTTCGCGGACGCGTTTTCCGGCTTGCTTGTCATCGCTGCACACGATCACGTCGCAATCGACCGGTCCCTCTTGCTTCAACAAATCCGCCGCAAGATTGTGGAATGCGGCAACGACTACAACGCCTTCGGGCACGAGTTCAGCCGCCTGTTGGGCCGCAGAGCCTTGCCAGACACCGAGAGTCCGTGTGGGCTTGCCACCAACACTCGCAGCCAGAGGCACGGTTGTGTCGACAAGGATTTGCCCAGGACGCAGCGCCGGCTTGATGTGCTTCAACATCTCAGCCTGCGCTTCGAAAGGAACGGTCAAAACAACTATCTCGGCGTCAGCGCACGCAAATTTGTTTTCGGTGCCGGACACACGGCTAGCGCCACCGATCTTTTCAGATAGTTTGCTCGCAGTCTCTAAAGCACGCTGCGCGTCGCGTGAACCGATAATGACCGTCTCGCCGGCCTGCGCCCATCGCTGCGCCAACCCCGAACCTTCAGGCCCAGTTCCTCCGAGGATAGCTATGATCACGCGAACTCCGGCTCCAATAATGGCTCGGCGGGATAACTCTCGAAGCTCTCTTTGATTTGAATTCGCGAATATGTCGTATTTCGTTCCGCCGGAATGCGCCCGATCTGCCGAATCAGCAACTGGATATCTTCGGGGCTGGTGTATTGGCCTGCGGTGGCGCCGGCTTCTCGCGAAATAGAGCTTGCTGTTCAACTTGACCCAGGAAACCTGAATATTGTTGATGGATCCCGCCAGCATGAGACGCGCCAGCGCGTGAATTTTGAGATGCTCAGCGAGAGTTGGCCCGCTCCGCGATAATCCCTGATGGAACAGCAAAGTATTGTTATGGATGAACCCGAGCGGAACAAATTCCGTGAAGCCGCCGGTCTGGTTCTGGATCTCGCGTAATAGTAACAAATGATTTACCCAGTGCTCCGTCGTCTCGACATGCCCGTACATCAATGTCGAAGTGGTGCGAATACCGCAATCGTGGGCTGTTTTGATGACCTCTTTCCACTGCGCCGTGGAGAGCTTGTTGCGCGAGAGCACGTGACGCACTTCGTCATCCAAGATCTCGGCCGCCGTTCCCGGCAATGTGCCCAGGCCGTTGTCACGCAGCATCGTCAGATAATCCGGCAGGCTCATGCCGGTGAGCTCAATTCCATACACAATCTCCATCGGAGAGAACGCATGAATGTGCATTCCCGGCACCGCTGACTTCACCGCGCGCAGAATATCGCGATAATAAAAAGCCGGCAGCCCACGAGGCAGCCCGCCTTGAATGCAGACTTCAGTGGCTCCCATTTCCCAAGCTTGAACAGCTTTTTCCGCAACCTGCTTCGGATCGTGAAAATAGGTGTCCGATTCGCGCGGACCACGGCTGAAGGCGCAAAACTTGCAACCCACAAAACAGATGTTTGTAAAATTGATATTGCGATTGACTACGTAGGTGACGATGTTTCCCGCAAGCTCAATGCGCAGCAAGTCTGCAGCCACGAGTAAGCCGAGCAGGTCATCAGCTTCGGCGTTGGCCAGGAGCAAACATTCGTCGCGCGTGAGTCGGGAGCCGTCTTGGAATTCCAGCGCACGTTCGACAGCACTGCGGATTTCCGGCTGCATCCGCGGCGCAAGATCCAGCCAATCCAGTTGAGGGAATTTTTCTAGTTCGGCGTTCGTGCAAGTCCGCATGGCTGCTCTCTTTCTATTAGCCTCAACGGAACAAATCGTTCTTTGCCGGCCGGATCAGCTCGCGTGCGCTTCCTCGGCCACTCTGAATTGCAAAGCCGCGCACAATGCAAACTGGTGTACGGTTAAGCTTGCCGCATACCAGACCCGCCGCGCAAGCGACCTCGTCAGCAACCGCTTCGTAGCTGGCATGAAGCGCGTATCCATGCGGGTCACGCTGCCCGCGATAGTCGGCCAGTGGCTTCATTCCAGCAATCCCAATTGCAACCTCGGTCAGCCCTTCGCGCCAGGGACGACCAAATGAATCCGAGATGATGACCGCAATATCGCACCGGAACCGGCGTTTGAGCCTCGTCCGCAGATTCGCCGCGGAGCGATCTGGATTTTTTGGTAGCAGCACTGCGCTTTCACCACCGTCCACGTTCGAAACATCTACTCCACTGTTGGCACAGGTGAATCCATGACGTGTCTCCGTGATCAGCACGCCTTTCTTCTTGCGCACGATCCGCTTACTTACTGAGAGTGCCAGCTCGATAACCCGTGCATCGATTCCGCTCCGGCGCGACCATGATCTTGCGCCGAGCGACGGTTTAACGCTCCCGAGCGGTTTCACCTGGCCTTCAGCTTTTGAAACAATCTTGTGCTTCACCACGAGAATGTCGCCGGTTCTCAATTTAAGTCTCTGATGCCGTAGTGCGGCGGTAAGTTTCTCTACGAGATCATCCCCGGGCCGGATCTCACCCGCAAGCGGAACCGGTATCACGCGAATCTCGCCGCGTGGCACCATCAGGATTTCGCCACGAGACTGCTGTCGTCCTTAGTGTTCGCAGCCGCAGCGCCAAGTCCGAATTTGCGCGCCAGAACCTGCGACCGCTTGTTACCTGGGGCTTCGGCCAGCTCGCGCAGGTCCTCCGGCGTGTCGATATCCAGGGCAATTCCCGGCAGCGAGAGCACGACGCAAGATTTGTCAGTCGCTATCGCCGCAGCCAAGTGCGGCATGAAACTGTTATTGCCGAAGCGCAGCGGAAACAGCGCAGCCGGTCGCCGCAGTACCGCGTTTGTTCCCCGCTTGCCTTTCGAAGGCACAAGCACCGACCCGGCGTTTGGACTTGCGTCGTAAATTACGCGAATATCTTCAGCTTCGATCAGCGGGATGTCTCCAGGAATAACCAGCGTGCTCTCAATTCCGCGAGCTTTGCACACCCGCGTTGCCATTTGAATGGCATCAGTCTCGCTTACATTCGCTTCATCGCGGATAATCTCGAATCCGTATCGGCCTGCAAGTTCCATCGCAAATGGGTCGGTTGTCGTAAGCGCAACCTGGTCGCCAGCATGTCTCGCAATTGCATCGAGTACATCGGTAAGCATCGCGTGCGCCAGCTCGGTCCGCGCCGCCTGTTCCAAAACCGCTGCCAAACGCTGCTTGGCATTCCGCAGATTTTTTACCGGAACAAGAATCATCGGAACTCCGCTGCTGGCTCAGAGAGAATCTCCGGACACGCGAGCGCCAAAGCGGCCCGCGCAATGCGTCTTTTGTCTTCAGTGTCGCGCATCATGATGTCGGTGCAGTGCACGGTAACACCGCCGATATTAATATCGCGGGCAGCAGCCGAGTCGGAATCATCCGCAATCAAGATGTCTAGAAAATCTTCATAAGCTTTTGCAATGCCCGCAATCGAGACCGGCAATCCTTGCGCTGTCATCAGGTTCGCCGCCGGCCCAGACACAGCAGCGCTGCCGATGATGGGACTTACCGCTACTACCTTCGCCGGAGTCGTTTGCAGAGCTTCGCGAACTCCCGGAACAGCGAGAATTGGCCCAATGCTGGTAACCGGATTGCTCGGCGCAATCAGTACCGCCTGCGCGGAGGCGATTGCATCAACTACTCCTGGCGCCGGCTCTGCTTCCGAGGCTCCAGAGAAGCGGACTGAATTAACTGGATCCTGGTACCAGCGTTTCACAAAATATTCTTCGAAGCTGAGATCGCCGGCCGGCGTATCGATCCTGGTCTCGACCCGCATGTCGCTCATTGGCAGAATGCGCGACCGCACGTCCAGTTTCTCGGCAATGTATGAAGTCGCCTCCGAAAGAGTTTGCCCTCTCGATAACAATTGCGTCCGCAGCAGGTGCGTCGCCAAGTCGCGGTCTCCAACGCTGAACCAAGCCTCCTCTCCCAACTCTTTCATTGCCTGCAGGCAATGGAACGTATCGCCGCGAACTCCCCATCCCCGCTCGCTGCTCAAAAGATCAGCGAGCACGTAGACAATCGAATCAACGTCCGGTGAGACATACAGTCCCCACCACTCATGGTCATCGCCGGTGTTCACGATGATTGTGAGTTCTTCAGCCGGAAGCAGGCGCCTTAGGCCGTCTACAAACTTCGCCCCGCCTGTTCCGCCAGTGAGAACGACAATCATGCGGCTCTCCGCGCATAATGTTCGGAGTCGGCGACCTGAAGCAGTCTTTCGGCAAGCAAGTCACTCTTCGCCGCCGCTCGTTCCACAAATTCCGGATAAACCGGCAAGCGCTGCCGCAGCTCAAAACCCTTTGCGTGCGTTCGTCGCTCGAGTTCCTTCAGGTGAGGCCAAGGTCTTTCTGGATTTATGAAGTCTGGTGTCAACGGCGAAACTCCGCCCCAGTCGTTGATCCCGGCATCTAGTAGTTCTTCGTAATCCGGATCGGACAGATTGGGCGGGGCCTGCAGATTTATTTCAGGCATCAGCAAACGCGCTACCGCAATGGTTCTCAACATTTCACTTCGGCTGGGCTCAGGCCAATGCGCCATTGGGATTTCAGGCTTCACCCGAAAATTCTGGATGATCACTTCCTGAATGTGACCGTATCGCTGGTGCAGATCGCGGATTGCGACCAGCGCATCGACACGGTTTTCCGGAGATTCGCCAATTCCAATCAGTATCCCCGTCGTGAACGGTACATTTTGCTTCCCAGCTTCTTCGATGGTCCGCAAACGTTTCGCCGGAACTTTATCCGGCGCGTTGTCGTGGGCCGCGCCCGGCGCGAGAAGCGCGTCATTTGTAGTTTCAAGCATCAGCCCCATACTCGGGGATACCGACGAAAGGCGAGCAATCCATTCGGTGCTCATCAGGCCGGGATTGGGATGTGGCAACAAGCTGGTTTCGCGAAGCACCAGCTCGCACATGGCTTCTAGATAATGCAACGTCGAGCGGTATCCCAGCTTGCGCAGCGTCTCACGCATGTGCGGAAAAATCAGCTCCGGCTTATCGCCCAAGGAAAAAAGAGCTTCAGTGCAGCCCAGCTTTTCGCCGTCACGCGCTACTCGCAAGACTTCGTCCGGGGTCATCGTGTGCGCACCGGGCTGGCCGGGATCGCGACGGAATGTGCAGTAGCCACAATAGTCGCGGCAGAGATTCGTCAACGGAATAAAAACTTTGCGCGAGTAGGTGATTACGCCAGACTTAAATCGATCACGCGCCTCGCGGGCACGGGCCAGGAGTTCTGGCAATTCATCGTCGCTAGCGCGAATCCATCGGCAAGCGTCTTCACGTGACAGCGGCTCGAAGGGCGGCTCAATCGCAATTTGTCCAGAAGAAACTGGTGGTCCATCGCTTTGCGGTTGCCGAAGCATTCGAGGTTCTTTCTATCCTCTGGCGCTCGCCGCAGATCCGGCAAACAAAACCGAAGTTTCGGCTGCTGAAAGAATCATAGCGGAAACGGCGATTGCGCCGGAAATCCAGTGTTCGTGGTACAAATCTGATTCGAGCCATGAGCACTTCTCAGGAAGACTTCCGTCGCGCCATGAGTTGCTTCGCCACCGGCGTCACGGTCATTACAGTTGACGATCACGGCAAAGTGGAAGGCATGACCGCGAACGCGTTCGCCTCAGTCTCACTCGATCCGCTGCTGGTGCTGGTTTGCGTCAGTCACAAGGCCCGCACTCATGCTCATCTTCACGCGCGCAAACGCTTCGGCGTGAACGTTCTTTCTGAGCATCAGCGGCGCATTTCGGAGCACTACGCATTGGCCGAACGGGATCCCGTCCTTGCCGAACAGGAAGTCGGGGCAAAGTTCGACCGCACACAACACGGAACTCCCGTATTGCACGGCGCATTAGCGTACCTGGAATGCCGGTTGGAAACTACGCACGAAGCGGGTGATCACACCATCTTCATCGCAGAAGTGGAAGACGTGATGGTGCGACAAGGCAAGCCTCTAATTTATTTTCAATCCACGTACCACGGACTTGAACCCGAGCTGAAATAGCCTCTACTCAATTCGCAGGCTGTCCAGCATTCTCTGATATGTCGGCTTTAGCGCTCCGAAATCTCTCTCCGGCGCTATGAAAATCAGAGCCAGATACGAAGCATTCGACTGCGGCACCACAACCAGCCAATCGCGCTCGGGCATTGGCCTTCCGTCTTGCTGAATGGGCGAGTTGCTGCTCAGATCAGCCGATCTCCCTTGGATTCCGTTCACGTTAATTGTTTTTATCTCGCCTTCCTGGCGCATGCCGGGATTTGTTCTCTCCAAGTTTTGAATCAGGTCCTGTGCGACCTGATCCAGAGAGCCCGTGTTTGTATCTTCAACGCTGTTAATGACCACGCCATATCCAATCGCATTGCGGCTGACGCCGGCTTTCGGCGCGATAGTAAGTGAATTCTGTCCTGATGCGGTGCTCCAGTTCGACGGATAGGAAACACTGAAACCGTCCTGGTGCACCTCCGTAAATTGTCCACTCGGTCTTATCTGATCCAGGCTCACATCTGAAACTGCTGCTGAATTTGAATCTGCGGCAACACTTTCCCGAATGCTCGTCGGCACCGCGCCATTGCTGATGTTTTGCCTCACCCACAGACCTTGCTTTGCACCGTCAGAAATTTGCTGGGCGCTATAGGCGTTCACTGCGCTCGCCGGTTTTTTTACGCTCAGGAATTCCCGGCTGTCGCTCAAGTAATTCTTCGGAGGCCAGTCCCTGATTTCCTTGCCGATGGCCTCAGAGCGGTTGCCGGGATTGGGATGGTCGCTGAGAAACTGCGGCCCGCCGCCGCCCTTTTTCGCCAGCGCCTCAAAAAAGTGAGCCAGTTCCATTGGGTTGTATCCGGCTTTGTACATGATGATGGCGCCCACTTGGTCCGCTTGAGCTTCGTCTTCCCTGGAGTATTTAAGCAGCAGCGTGCCGGCTCCCACCTGAATTCCCATACGGGCAAGACTTCCGAGAGCGCCGCCTCCCAGCATTCCGCCCGCAGCGCCGAGGATCTCAGCCACTGTCCGCTTGGTAGAAGTTGCCTGCTTCGCTGAGTGCTGCATGTACACATGTGACATCTCGTGCGCCATAACGCCGGCGAGCTGGCCTTCCGTGGCCGCAGTATTTATTGTCCCGATGTTGATGAATATCGGACCTCCCGGCAAGGCAAATGCATTGACCTCCTTTTGCTGCACCACGTGGAATTGATAAGGCCACGAAAGTTCCGGTGGGATTTGCTTCTGAAGCTTTCTGCCGAGCCGCTGTACGTACTGTGTGATCGGGCTCGAATCCGGCAGCACCGGCATTTGCTTGTACACTTCTGCCATTGCTTGCAAGCCGAGCTTGGTCTGGTCCTCTCGCGATAGTCGCGCTTTACCAGGATCTGGAAGTTGCGGAGTGGCAGGCGAAACAGGCCAAGCGGGAGCGGCAAGGAGGACCAGCGCGAGTGCGGTCACGCGTCTCAGAATCGAAATTGCGGTCATAGGAGCATCCGGGCAAATACGAGAGCATATCCCGCGGCACATAAGATGCTTCAAATACAATCTGGTATATGGCGGGTCAGCAGGATTTCCGAGCACCGACGGCCGGCGAGCGGGTATTCAATCGCGCATTTGGATTCCTTGTGGGACTCGGGCTTGGTTTCTCGCACAATCGACTTCTTCAGGTGCGGGGTCGAAAGTCTGGCAAACTTTACTCAACGCCTATTGATCTTCTGGAGCTCAACGACAAGAAATTCCTGGTCGCGCCCAGAGGCCGTACGCAATGGGTCCGCAATGCGGAAGCGGCTGGTGAAATTTCTTTGAAAAAGGGACGCAACATCCAACAATTCCGCCTGCGTCCGCTGTCCGGCTCCGAAAAATTAACGGTTCTCAAGGCGTACTTAGACCGTTTCAGGCGTGAGGTGCAGACGTATTTCCCAGTACCCGCTGATTCGCCGATTGACACGTTTGAGAGTATCGCGGATAACTATCCGGCTTTTGAACTGATCTCGGTATAGGAAGGTGAGGAGAATTGGGGCCCGGAATGCTGTGCTTTAACCTCTGAATTCTGCCTTCTCAATTCTGCATTCTGTTTTGGCTGCTGACTTCTGCATTCGATTTCATTCCAGCACCGCATCCTCGGTCTTTTCCGTTTTCCACTTCGAGGCAGCGCGCAGAAACTCGACAACAATCGGATGCGGATTGCCCGGCTTTGATGAGAGTTGTGGCTGGAACAGAGTCGCGATGAAGAACTTGTGCTTAGGGGCTTCAATGGCGCGGATCTCGCCGTTCTCTCCGCGGGCAGCTATGGCGAATCCCGCCTCAATAATCGAGCCTTCAAACTCAGGATTCACTTCGTAATTGCAAAAGAATTCTTCAGTGACTACATCCTTCTTGTAAAACGCATGCAGATACGATCCTGGCCGGATGCGAATTTCAGGGACCTTGCCGGAAAGTTTTGGCGAATTCTCTGTCCGGTTGGGGATCGCGCACGACACCGGAAAAATCACGATGTTCTTCGAATCCGGATTATTCTCCGCCGAATCCGCGTCCTTCATGCCCAGGACATTGCGCGCACACTCTACCAGAGTGTATTGAAATCCCCCTCATGTGCCTACGAACGGCCAGTCGCGACGTCGGGCGAATTCGATCCCGCGTAACATTCCGTCGAAGCTTTTGTATGGACTCCCTGGCCCAGCCCAAAGCCCGTCGAAAGCTCCAAGTTTCTTTTCTAACTCGGGACCCATCAGGGAGTCGGTCGACAGCCACTGCACCTCAACAGCAGTTTTCAATTTTTCGGACGCGTGCTGAATCGACTGCGCGACCGCAGGAAGATTGGGAGAGGCGGGATCGTAATCGCCGAGAACGCCGATCTGGAGCGACTCTGCCACCGGACTATTAAATCAGCTCACCCGAACCAACGAGAATTTTATTTCCCCTGTGCGAACGACATTGCCACATCGACTTTGTCCGCTTCATCCACTTTCAGCATAGTGCGCGGGGTCAGACGCATAAATGCCGCCACGAATGTGTCAGGGACCTGCTGGATGCGAATGTTGAACGTATTCACCGAGTCATTAAAGAACTCGCGCCGGTCGGCGATCTGATTTTCGAGGGATGTGATCCGTGTTTCCAGCATCTGAAAATTTGTGTTCGCCTTCAGGTCAGGATAATTCTCCGCCACTGCAAAGAATCCCCGCAACGCCGAAGTCATGCTCTGGTCGGCCTGCGCCTTCTGATCGAACGTCACCGCCTGCTGATACTGGTTGCGCGCCTGCGTGACCTTCGTCATCGTTTCGCGCTCGAAGTCGGCATAGCCCTTGGTGACATCGAGCAGTTTGCTGAGTTCATCGTGCCGCTGTTTCAACATAACGTCGATGTTGGCCCAGGCCTTATCAATATCGTTTTTGATCGCGACCAGCCCGTTGTAAATGGTGGTCAAGTAAACCGCGACTCCGGCGATCGCAAATAGAAAACCAAGCAGGATAATCGTGTTCATGTCGTCTCCAACGCGCGCAAAGTTTACAACCAATTGAAGTGTGCAAGCAAAATATAGACAGCAACAAGTGTTAGTGCTGGCCCTCCCCAAATCATCAGCGTCGACTTCCAGCCCAAGGCCATTACCAAGTCACGCTGGCTTCTCCAGGAAATGAAAAATGTAGCTTCGTGAGTACCCTTCATCAGAACCACCGGAGGGTGGAGGTCAAAAGTCTCGTTCGTTTCCGGGCTGTCCTTTTGTGGGGCCGTCGCAACCGCCGACAAGCCTCCGGACTGTACCGCCGCCTGCGGACTGACTCCTGCCACGGCCCAAGCTGCTGGATTCGTTATTCCGGCTTTCATGAGAGCGGCAGCAATTTTCTGCTGCTGCGTCATTTCCGTCGCCGGAACTGCAGCAGGTTGACCTGAGAGGTGCAGTACTTGTTGTTGGTGATTGATTTGGCCGATTGCAGAACCGGTGGTGTCGCCCACAGCTGTCGCCTTCGCAGAAACTCCTGCCGTAACTGATTTTTTGGCTGTATGCCCGGCCCACGTTGGCATCACACTGGCGTCCAACCCTGGGTTCTGCGACAGCGTTCCCAGCACAAACAGAGAATCCTTCGGGCTGATGCAAGACTCTTCCACCTTTATCCGCCGGCCTGACTCTACTCCATGGCGTGAGAGAAAACTGTATACCGAGCCCGGCATATCCGGACCGCCTAGCAGGATCGAGCGGTTGTACTCTTCATGAAACCCACATTGCAAATCCATTTCCGCGCCGCTGGGGTCGACTAACAACCTTCCAGAGCCGTCATCCATATAAAAAGGCACATGCAGAGTCTCTTCCGCAACTTTCACCCAGTCACTGTCTTTTCCCCGCTGCTTATACTGCCAGGCGACGGTTCGATAGTAGTAACAAGTCGTCTGCTTGAGCGGCGAGTTGATCACGTAAGGTCCTGTTGCCGACCCGCTAATTTCCACTAACCCCATGGAAGCACTGCGAATTTTCGACGCTGGCGTATTCAGGATGAGCCGCTTGCGTTGCAGCAACCGAAAACCCCGGTAGAACAAGTACATGCCGCCCAGCACGCCCGCGGTCGCCATCAGGAGCAAGTTCGTAGGCGTCGAAGCACTCAGTACTGCCGCAAAATGGTTTACCGCAAAATCGGTCATGAAAATGGGCGGTGGTGGCTGAACACACTTTCCAGTCTCCGGCAGTGTAGCCGAGCCGCGACGTGCCCCGGCTTTGAAAGCAGTGCAATTCGCTTACCGGAGTAACGCATTTCACCGACCAGGGCGTTTGGTGTGACCTTCGTAATTGCCGGTCGCCGTTACCGCATTTTCGAGTCTGCCGGGGCCGCCTAGAATCTGAAAGTGGACGACTCCGCATAACGGAGGTCCGCAGGCGCCCGACTCTGTTGTCTGGCGTAGAACCTTCCCATGGCTGAAACTCCAAAACGGGCAGACCGGCAGGAAATCGCCAGACGAGTTGAGCGCGGCGAGAAACTCCTGCAGAAAGGGAAGCCGGCGGAAGCGCTCGAAGAATTCCTACAGATCCTGTCACTTGACTCTGGTAATGACACCGTACGTCAGATGGCTTCGGACTTGTGCCTCTCTTTGCAACGACTTCCGGAGGCAGTGCGTCTGTTGGGCGAACTTTTCGAGCGTCAGGCGTCCGCCGGAGACGGTATCCGTGCCAGCCTGACCTATAAGAAACTGGCGCGCTTCGCGACTCCCACTTGCGACCAGAAGATCCGTTTTGCTCAGCTTCTTGAAGCCTCGAATCGCAAGCTGGCGCTAGAGACTTACGAGAGCGCATTCACTGAACTGACGCGCGCTGGCCGCAAAGCCGATGCTTTGGGCGCCCTCAAGAGAATCGTTGCCCTCGATTCTGCGGAAAAAAATATGGTGCGGCTTGCCGAGGCTTCATCTGAGGCTGGGGAGCGCAAAGCCGCCGGGGCTGCGTTCTTGAAAATTGCGCAGCAAGCAGAAAGCTCGGGCGCCGATCCCACGCAGTGGTACGAACGCGCCTATTCTGAGGACCCGACCGAGCAGCCTATCGCGCTCGGATACGCCAAATGCCTGATGCAGCAGCAGCAGGTGGGTGCGGCCATTTTTGTGCTTGAGCCGCTGGCCACTACCGGTCACAACTCGCCCGAGTTCCGCGATTTGTACGCTCGCGCGCTGCTAAGCGCGAATCGGCTGGCAGAGGCCTCGCCTTTGGTTTGGCAGACTTTTGAACAAAACCCCTCGCGAATCGAGCAGGTGCGCGACCTGATCGGCGCTTTTCTCGATTCGCAATTGGATCGTGAAGCCGTGATGCTTGCAGAGAAACTAGACCATTTTCAACGTCGCAAGGGAGAACGCCGGGCATTCCTCGCGATGATGCAGGACATTGCCGCCGGGCACAGGCCTTCAGCCGAAATGCTGGAATTTCTGGCCGATCAATTCAATACAGCGAATCGTGAGACTGACTACTCCGCGACGCTGCTGCGCCTGTTTGATGTTTATTGCGAGCAGCAGAACTTTGCCAAAGCTGCAGACGCGCTCGACCGCGCGGTGGAAATCGACCCGTATGAGCCTGGTCACCAGAAACGATTGGAAATGCTGAAAGGCAAGATTGAGCAGAACCGCTTCGACTTAATTGCGTCCCGCTTCACTGGCACTTCCGCCACTCAACCGGCGCGCAATAACAGCGAGGAAAAATCGCTCGGTTCCGGCACTCTACAGGATCTAATGTTGCAGGCCGAAATCCTCGTCCAGTACGGGATGCGCAACAAAGCGCTTGAGCGGCTGCAACGAATTCAGCAGCTCTTTCCTCACGAAGAAGATCGCAATCCTGATCTGCAACAGCTGTATCTGACCGCGGGAATGACGCCGCAGTACGCCACAGGAAGCACGGCTACTCCGCTTTCGCCAGCTGCCCCGTCCGGTTCAACCACCGGTACAGGTGCGGTTCCGGAAAATCTGGACATGGCAAGTTTCGCTCGCGTTCCTGACATCACTCGCAAGCTCAATCAGCAAAACACCGCCAATGGCGTACTGACTGCAGCCGCAACCGAAATTGGTACGCAATGGAAGCTTTCCCGCTGTATGGTCGCCTTGAGAAAACCTGGGCTGGTCGCCAGTGCAGCCAAGCAATTCGCGGCAGCGGGAACGCAACCCGCGGATTCTGAAGTAGTGGAGCAGGTCGTTTCTACTTTGCACGATTTGGCAATCAGCCGTGGCACGCTGGTTTATCCGGATATTGCCGCCGCATCAGAACTTCAGGGCCTTCGTCCGCAGCTTTCTGCTATCAATGCGCGTTCTCTTCTGGCTTTGCCTTTGATGGATGGAAATGATCACTTGGGAGTAATGCTGCTCATCGAAAACGCGCCGCGGGCCTGGCCGCCGAATGATGTCATCATTTTTAGGATGATTGCCGAGCAGGTGGCAATCGCGCTCAACAATGCCGGGCTCAGACGGTTGGTAAAGAATCTTTCCGTTACCGACGAGAATTCGGGCCTGCTCAAACGCGCTTCCTACATCGATTTATTGATGGGCGAAGTACGCCGCTCCGCCCAGCAGGCTACTCCCGTAACTGTAATGCTCATGCGCTTTGCCGAACGCGCCACCGTCGCCAAGGAGCAGGGCGAGGCCGCCGCCGACAATCTCATGCAACGTTTGGGGCAATTAGTAGCCGCCAACGTTCGCCAGAATGATCTTGCCTTCCGCTACGCTGCAAACGCCATTGCGATTGTTCTGGGCGAGACCGGTGAGAACGAGGCCCTTCGCGTTGTTGAAAAGATGCGGCGCCTTATCGCTACCGCTATCAATGAAAAACAAATTGCCGCTTCGTTCAACGCCGGTATTGCCGAGGCCGTCGTGAAGCAGCAGTTTGACCCCGTGGACATCGTGACGGAAGTTATAAACCGTGTCGAGCGGGCGCTTGAGAAAGCCGTTGCAGAAGGTCCCGGCAAGAGCATGGTTGTGCAGAGCGTGGTCGCCGCTGCCGCAGTGGCGTAAGTTCGCGGCAGATAGCAACTCCGGATATAATTGGGTTTGAGTTTGTCATGCATTGCCAGAATGCCAATTCGCATCTTCCCGCTTGCTGGTTGCACATGCTCGTGTGCCCGCGACGTTATCTAGCCGTATTGCCGTCGCAAAGCCGTC
>QHZX01000267.1 GCA_003224835.1 Acidobacteriota bacterium
GCACAAGGTTAAGCCGGATCTTGTGGTCTATGCCGATCGGGTCCGTTTTAAGCAGGTTCTGTATAACCTGCTCAGCAACGCGGTCAAATTCACGCCGAAGGACGGCCAAATCGGTATCGATTGCGTTGAAGATCAGGACGAGATTTGTATTTCAGTCACCGATACGGGGATCGGTATTCGATCGGAGGACCAAACGCTCGTTTTTGAGGAATTCCGTCAAGTCCAGGGAAGCAAGGACAAGCCATCGGAAGGTACGGGCTTGGGGCTGGCCATCACCAAGCGTCTGGTAGAGCAACAAGGCGGGAAAATATCATTGCAAAGTGAGCCCGGAAAAGGGAGCCGATTTACTTTTACTCTGCCGCTGGGGTCCGGAAAGTCCTCTCAACGTACTGCCGTCAAAGCAGCCGACGATCCGCATAGCGGCGCTCCTGGACGGGCCGGAAAACCAGTTGTCCTGGTCGTGGACGACGAGAGCGCTGCCCGGGAGCTTATTGCTAGTTATCTAGATCCGGAATATCGCACTGTATTGGCCGAGTCGGGAGATGAAGCCGTTAAGAAAGCTAAACAGCTGCAGCCGGACGCGATTACATTGGACGTACTAATGGCAGGGGGCAACGGTTTCGAGACGCTGGTGGCGCTGAGAAAATCACCGGATACGGCCAATATCCCCATCATTATTGTTTCTATCGTTGACCAAAAACAGGTCGGCTTTGCTTTAGGTGCTGCCGATTATCTGGTTAAGCCTATTCGCAAAGCGGTCCTCCTGGAAACCATTCGCAAGCACGTTCCGGAGCAGGTGGATGATGATGCTGCCATCTTATTGGTCGACGATGACCCTAAAGCTCTGGAGTTATTGGCGGAGACGCTGCGCTCAGCCGGATACGAGACTCAGAGCGTGCAAAGCGGGAGAAGGGCTCTGGAAGTGCTCTCTTCTAAACTCGTGAGCGCAGTCTTACTCGATTTGCTGATGCCGGGCATGGATGGTTTTGAGGTCATTCGCCACGTACGCAGAGAAGCGACTTTGAAAAACTTACCGATACTTGTCATGACAGCCAAGAGCTTAACGCAGGATGAGTCTTCTCTTCTTAGTCGTGAGACCCAAGCGCTGTTTCACAAGAACGGCCCTTGGCAGGAGCAACTTATTGCCGAGGTTAACAAAGTCCTGAAAGTCGGCAGGAATGCCAAAGCAGCAGGACAAAGATGAAGAAGGTTCTTATCGCAGAAGACAACGCGGTCAATCGTGAGCTCCTCCGTGAGCTGCTAGAAATTCGTGGCTATGCGGTGATGGAAGCGTGCAACGGCGTGGAAGCCCTCGATCAAATCGCGAAAACAACCCCCGATATTTTGCTGCTTGATCTTAGTATGCCGGTGCTAGACGGCTTTGGCACCATAGAGAGAATTCGCAAGAATCCGAGCTTCAACACGTTGCCGGTGTTGGCAGTTACGGCCTATGCGATGCAGGGAGACCGCGAGAAAATTATGACCTCGGGTTTCGATGGTTATTTGTCAAAGCCAATTAATGCGATGGCGCTCCAGAAGGAGCTTGAGCGCCTTGAAGAACGGAAATCGCAAACAAACCGGCATAAGGTCTAGCACCACGAGCATTCCAATGTTGGAACAAAGCGAAGCTGCACTCGGACGCGTTACTCAACAACTCTCCCGGCTGGAAAAGCGTGATTGGGAGCTTTGGACTATTGTTTCGCTTACAGGCATTCTGGTGAGCATCGGGCTGCTCGCGATTCTCTTTCGAGCAGCATTTGATCAGGAGACGGTCCACTTCGAAATCACCGTATCGCGTCCTCTTGTCATTGGACTTTTCGTGCTGCTCGCCCTCCTGAACACGTATCTGGTCACCAAACGTTTTGAGGTTCGCCGGCTGCGAGAGCAGTTGATCTCGAGCACTCTGCAAAAGCAAGTTATCGAGCAGCAATCCTTCCTGGATCCGCTCACCGAGATACATAATCGGCGCGCCTTGGATGAGATCGCTGGTCGATTCATCAGCCAAGCAAAGCGACGGGATTCTGAACTGAGTTTTCTGATGGTGGACGCAAATCACTTCAAGCAGATCAACACACGTTTCGGCCATCTCACCGGTGACTTCGTGCTGGCGGAAATTGCCGGAATTCTGAAAGCTTCGATCCGCGGCTCAGACGACGTCGTCCGTTATGGCGGAGACGAGTTCCTGATCCTTCTTTCCGATTCGACTGCAGCCGGAGCACAAATTGTAGTCAATCGTATCAACCGCAAACTCGCAGATTGGAACGAAGCGGGTAATCTTGAGGATTTTCAGATCAGCGTGAGCATTGGAGTTGCCGAATGGAAGGACGGTGACACGCTGGACGAGATGCTGGATGGGGCAGATCGCAAAATGTATGAACAGAAGAACTCAAGCAGTTGTTGAGAAATCCTGAAGAATGCTGATTCTTTCCCCGAGCGCAATTGCACTGTCCCGAATGAAGTCCTCTAATTGACTATTCAGATCACTCTTGCCGATCTTGCTCAGGCCGCATCAGCTCTGGCCAGCGCAGTCTAGATCCTTGAGATCGGCAACTCGGACTGCATCTCTACTTCTAATCCACCGCTTGGGGAGCGCTCGAACAGAGCGCTCCCGCTGTTTGAAATCGGATGAAATATTCAGACAACGATTTTGATTTCTTCTTCATCTCAGGGCAAACGTTTGCTGATGGCAATGGGATTCGAAACTCGGTCTTCATACGGCCTGCTTCGTACTTAGCTCATTCAGGAGAGTCCCCATGCCACCACTCGCAATTCGAACCCTGGCCCGAACAATTGGCAGCACCATTCCAGCCGCTGCAGCAACTATTCTTCTCGCGGTTTACTCGTTCGCGGGAAGCGGCACCCTTACCGTTTCCGGCACTCAGTGGGGTATAACTTCACAATATCTCGGAGCCAACGAAGGAAGTTCACAATTCAATATCAATGACCTGGTAGATCTAGGGATTAACAGTTATCGAATGTATGGGGGAATGTCCCGATGGGAACCAACCAATGCCGAGTCAACCTACGGTTCGCCTACGATTGCTCAGATTGAGGCTAATCCGGCTGTAATTAACTGGGCTTTTTACGACAATATTTTCACCAACCCGCCGGCAGGAAGCGACTATAGTTGGAGCGCAAGCACTGGTATTCCACCTGTCACTGCGGCGACTATCATCTCCGATCTGAACGCACATAACATCACTCCCATAATCGTTCTGCGAAACCGAGACAACAATGGCAATCCGACTTGGTCTCCGAACCCACCGACTACGGCGAACGATTGGAACGTCTGGTTCGAGCACGTGTTCGCAACTGTGTATTGGTTCAACGTGCGAAACAGTTATGTGGTGGACAATTGGGAAGTCCACAATGAACCGAATAACTCAGGTCAGGGCTGGGGCGGGACCGAGGCCCAGTATATGGATTTCATCAATTACACCGCTCAGGCAATCCATTGGGTGTACAGCCACTACCTGCCCGGACGCACTCCGCACATTTACGCTCCAGTTACTTCAAATTGCTGCGCATGGGCGCTGAGCGCCATGCAGACGGAGGGTCCAAGCGTATTCGATTCTCTCGACTTTCACGATTATCAGAGCAATCCGTCCGAAATAGTCACTCTTCGTCAGAGCATGGATGCCAATGGCTATGCGGGTGCGCCCGCGTGGATCACCGAGATGGGCTCGTATCACCAGAACTCCTATGACACGGAGTCAAGCGCGAATGCCAAAATCATTTCCTGGTGGATTCAGGCTTCCCAACCTGGCGACAGCTACGTGACCGGAGCGCAGATTTTCTCTCTCTATGACTGGGGCAGCGGATACACTTCCGGCTTCATTCATGGAAGCTATCCTTCCGCTGAAGTGTACAAACCTGGGTATTACGCAATGCGTCTGGCCGCTCGCGGGCTATGCTGCGGCCGCCCGACCTACAAGACAACGAGCACGATTAGCAATCTCGTCTCCGTGGTCACAAAGGATTCGGCCGGACACTATTACCTGATCGCGGACAACAGCGGCAGTCCCGGGGTGACGGTTACAGCTAACTTATCAGCATTGATCACGAGCGGAACTGGAACCCAGTGGGAGTTCAGCTCCACAAAGAATGACGTGATAGTCGGCACTCCAACCCTCTCTAACGGACAAGTCACATTTAGCATTCCATCCAATGCCACAGAGTTGTTAAAGTTTTAGCTCACAGAATATCTGGGTGCTGAACGCCAGTCGCAAAGGCTGGCGTTCACCACTGAAAGGAAGTGCAGATGGCAACGGTGAAATGGTGTGGGAAGGTGTGCCTTCTAATTTTACTTGTTCTCTTGAGCTCAGAGACGTGGTCACAGCAAAGAGCGACTGCATTCGCCCCCGACAAGATGGACAACGTGCTCTACAGCGTCGCTTATTACCCGGAGTATATGCCATCTGACCGTCTCGACAAAGATGTGGATCTCATGCAGAAGGCGGGAATCACAGTCGTTCGGGTGGGCGAATCGACATGGAGTAGCTGGGAACCGCGGGACGGAGACTTTCAATTCGAGTGGATGC
>QHZX01000268.1 GCA_003224835.1 Acidobacteriota bacterium
AGTGATGCGAACGCTACGAGGGAAACGCATATACTTGTTTTCCTCATTCGGCGTGGAGAGAATATGCGATTCGCCGTTGTGACCTTGGCAGCGTGTCTTGCCGCAAGCCATCTGGCTGTCACCGACCAATTTTACTTTTTGCGGCACAGGAGACAAATACTGTCTCCCGTTCATTTTGAGTTCCCGGACGAAGGCAGCACGTCATAGAGCGGCTGTGCGGGCTGTACTTCGGGACTGTCTTGCGCAACCGACATCGCAAGCACGCGGATTTTTTCGTTGTTGGGGAGCTTCACGGTTGTCATTCCGGCAGGAAGATCGATCCCATAAACAAATAAGTACGAGTAACTGTAAGGCACGTCCTCGCCGCCTGCATTGTGGTGATTCGAGTCGTACCACGCCAGGTCGGATCGCTTGATGAAGCCAGGCCTTAGACCCGTCATCACGCCGTAATCGTCATCGGCGCCACTCTTCGACCATTGACGGTCATTCCATTGCCCAATGAACCCGCCCCAGTATTGAATGTTGAGCTCCGCAGTCTTGCCACCAAGCTCAAAATTGCCCTTTTGATCTCCATTGGCTGATGCCGCAACAATGTAGAGCCGATTAAATTGTCCATGCGGCAGATTAATGGTCTGCCCATTGGCCACAAGCGCATTCGGAACCCCCGATTTCGCTCGCGCAAGCTGAAACTTTACATCATCAAACGTGAACTCTGACGGCAGCTGCTCGGCCGGCAGAGAATTCCCTTTTCCGTCAAAGCCCTGAGTCTCGTGAGTTCCGGAATTGCTTGCGGTTGCGAGTTCATAATCGAGCTTCACCGGTTCGGAATGGAGGGCGGCGGCTTTCATTGAAGCCGGTCCCAACCTAATTGCGAAGGTGCGCGGCTGATACGCCGTGAAAGAGGTCACGACCTTCCCGCCAACGACATTGGCTGGGCCAACCGGCTGTTCCTGACCGTTTACCTCGCGAGCAGCAGATACGGGTTCTGCAAACGATATCTCCGCTTTCTTTAGCGCAAAGACACGGATACGCGGATTACTGATCGTTAATAAAGAGAATTCGCGTCCCAAACTGCCACCATGCGAAGAAGTTTGAAAAGCAATCAGTGGATCATTCAATCGCTGCCCCTGCCAATCGGTCTGCCCAGCTCTCCAATCCGAGGCGTGTCCCGTGATGCCATAGGTAAACTCGTGATGCCCTATATCCTGCGTACCTTGATCCGGATATCCTCCGCGTGTCCCAGGGGTACGAATCAACGTCAGACGAATGGTATTGTCCGTCGGCTTGTCAGATCCATTTTTGCAATCAGTGAGTATGGTCGCGCCGAATGCGCCAGTCATGTCGGTGAGATCTATCCACTGGTGCGATGGGACCTCAAACTTTTTCGGATGCGCGGTAGGTCTTTCTATCGTGCCGATATCCCAGTTGTAAGTTGCCA
Source organism: Acidobacteriota bacterium (assembly GCA_003224835.1). Classification (GTDB taxonomy): domain Bacteria; phylum Acidobacteriota; class Terriglobia; order Terriglobales; family Acidobacteriaceae; genus Gp1-AA145. The sequence continues at coordinate 1,439 of QHZX01000268.1, forward strand.
ATCGATTTGAGGCGGTGAGTGGGAAGGTGGCCTTCAGATTCGATTCTTTTGTATTCCAGTCTATGACGTTGCCGAATTCGACCCGCTTGCCGGCACCACCCGACGAGAGCCGTATCGTTTGAACGAATCTTGATCCCGCGGTTTCACGCGAAACTTCTAACGCCACGCGGACTGGACCATTTTCCACAATTCGAATTTTCGCAGGGCCGCTGACGTATGCTTTCGGAGTTTCCTGCTCCTGGTCCCAATCCATATTCCAAGCCGGCCACTGCTCAGGATTGTCGTACGAAATCGCGAGACGCGCGGGGGCAGACAGCAGCTCTTTGCCTAATGATTTATCGAATATGCTGTAGATGTCACCGTTTGAATCCAGCTTTACCCGATAATATTGATTCTCAAGAGAGTCTTCGGTAACGTGCAAACGCGAAGCAGCAGGGCCAGCACCAGCCTCGACGTGATAAACGGCATAACCAATTGAGGGTGCCTTCGACAAAAAGAGAACTTTCCCATTGGAAATCTGTGCCGGCACATCTCGCCCGTCTGGAGCGATCACGTGAACGGACGTCGGCGCTTCGCCAGAAAAATTCATGCTGCCTTCAACAACGTCCTCACGCTCGATGTTCAGCGGATTGAAAACCACGATCGGAATGCCCTTACCTTCGGTATTCAGGGCAGCCGCAACTCCTTCCGTCGCGCTCTTCAGCACACCGGCGAATTGATTCATCGCAATTACGTCATCGTTCCAGGCAAACTCGTATGCCTTAGGAGTGGCAGTACCTGCTGCGATGTCGTGAAAATGCCCGCCCATGACGAGGGTCCATGCACTGTTCAAGCGCTCAAGCGGATAAGTACGTGCACCAAGCCACATGGCGGCAATTGAAGCTTCCTCCGCGGCTTCGGCGAGCAATTCCTCTTTTCGCAACCAGCGTTTTTGATATGCCTGTGAGGTAAGCGACCCGGCGGAGTGATTGGTGAGCTCCATTTCGCCTGTGTACCGCGGAAGCCCACTCCTTTCAGATGGAGTTATATCCAGGAACATCTGTTCTGCATTGGCAGAGATCACCTTCACCGGTCCATCACCGACCTTTACCTGTGGCCACTCAGGGTGCGACTTGTCGCCTGATTCGGATGCTTCGCCGGGCGGCGGGAGGCTGGCTGTAGTTTTGGTGACGATGGCTTCCAATCGCTTAACCGACTCTTCATCGGGAGCGCCACCGATATCACCGGTTCCAAAATAGTGATATTCAGTGAACACGCTGCTGACTTTGCCGTTGTGCTGGACTCGCGCCGCCCAATCATTTTGATAATGCTCGAGGTCGTCTTCTTGCTGCGCCTCCTTAAATCCATTGCGTTCGCGACGGAGCGAGTAGTACTCGTGGAGGTCCTTCGGATCGAGCTTATTATTCTTGTCGTCCTCTTCCAGCTTTTGCCTTAACTCGTGAACTTTCTTGTCCAGTTCTTCGAGGGTGGTGTTCGGCGGGATTGGCGGCAAGGGCTTACTAAGATCAGTTTCGATGCCGCCGCTATAGCTACCCGGGTTCAGACCCGCTAGGACGCTCTCGCCATCAGGTCCAACCCATACGCCAACATTGAAGGGAGTCCCTTCTGGTGTTTTCTCTCTCGACTCCGGACCGCCTACCGGCGCAGAAGATCCCCAAACTAATTTCTGCGTCGAAAACCCTTTTACGCCGGAATGAGCCAGGATTGAGGGCAGAGATGATGGAAAACCAAAGCAGTCGGGCAACATGTATTCGGCGCTAGCTTTGCCAAGATTTTTGCGGAACCAGTCATTGCCATAGAGAATTTGGCGAATGATCGTTTCTGCACTTGGTGTGTTGACATCCCCCTCTTCCATAGATGAACCCGCAGGAAACCATCTGCCTTCATCGACGTACTTCTTCACCTTGGCGAAATCCTCAGGGAAATATTCCTTCATGAAGCGATAGCGGTTCGCACCACTGAAATTGAACACGTAATGCGGATACTTCTCGAACAGTGCGAAATTGGCTTCCATCGTCTTGCGGATGTATTCATTAATTACTTGGGGATACTCCCATCGCCACTCGGTATCGAGGTGAGCGTAGCCAACGGTATACAGAGTGGGATCGTTGCTCAGATTTGGTTTTTGAGCAGTCTGTGCGGAGGCACGGTTAAAAACGAAATCTGAGCAACGATCCCACTCTGAATACCGTAAACTCAGCGATTTAGCCATAGTCCTCCGTTTTGGCACGTCCGATCTACTCACTTACCCGGTGCCCAACCCGAGATCAGGTATGTCCGAATGGTATGCCATCATCCGAAAGAGATGTGCTCGTTTTGCGAGCGCAGATGCAACGGCCTGCGTTGATCAAGGCCCGACCTGTACCAGTATTCGAGATCGATGTGCTGCACCGGCTCGTCAAAATTGGATTTTAAAAAATGCCTGACCCTGTCGTGGTCGGTTGGATTGACATGGAGTGCCACCGTTAATCAGCCCAAATATTCCAGGACCATCACTAAGGGTGGTGTCCGGAACACAGTTGTGAAGCGGACCGCTATAGCCGGTTTGAAATCGGTTGAGCACGTTGAAAAATTCCATCCTTAATTCAGCTGACACACGCTCGCCGAAATAAAAATGCTTAGCGAGTGCGAAGCTTTCGTCCGCGCTGGAAGCGCTTCTCAGTCCTGCGATTTCACGCGGCGAATTCCCCATTGCGAATCCAGGGTCGGAAAAGGCATTGGTATTGAAGATTGGCAAGCCTAGCCGATAATTGTGCCAATTCACGTCGAGGTGCTGTCCCTGTACAACGTTCGCCCGGTTGAAACCATTTCCGAATGGGTCGTTGTTGAAGTCAAGAACACTTTGTGGGTTTCCACTCGCGTAGCTGAGAATGCCGCTGACCTGCCATCCACCCAGACTTTTTACCGGGGCCGATCGGTAACTCGTAAACCGAACTAATGGTAAGACTGTGCGTTTGATCATTACTGGCAATGGTCCACTCAGGTTTCTGGTCGAACTTATTAAGGGCGCCGAAATTAAACGTTGAAAAGCCCGTGTCAGTGTTCGACATGGTTCGGGATAGGGTATACGCAACCAAGAAACTCAAGCCACTTGTGAATCGTTTTTGCACCTGGGCCTGAAGGGCGTTGTAAAAGGCTGTTCCCGCCATGTCGAAGTTGTTACAAAGACCGCCACACGATGCACTGGAGTTGTACATGGGATAAGGGAGTAGCGCTTGCTGAACCGAGGCACCTGAGCCGTAATCGCAGAGAAAACTGACATACGGTGTGAAGAAGGTGCCGGACGCTCCGGGATTGTTGCTGGTCGCCGGGCATGAAGCAACAGCTGCCTGGGCGAAACCCGCCGCCTGCAGGGCCGCTTGCCCTCCTGCGTCCGTCCATGAAAGGCTTGGCGAAAGCAAGCAATTCGGGTCACTAGTATCGCCAGTGCGGCAAAACTGTGCAACAAATCTAGGATTAAGTTGATTTATTGGGTTCAGCATCGATGGGAGATGGATCGCCCGGTTTCCGACATAAGAAAGCGAGAGAAACATATCTTTTGGCAACTCCCGTTGCACACCGAAATTCCAAGCTTGGGTATATGGAGCAACAGCCTTCGTCCGGGAGAACTGATGCAGCACGCCAGTACCATTGGCTAGCACGGGTGTGAATGGGCTGGCAGCGGGGGTGGCAAGCGGATTATTGTCCCAAGGACCATACCCAGGAGTGGCACTAGAATTTGAATTAACCTGGAGCACGCCATTGAGTAGGCCACCATAATTTACGGCGACTTTATTATCGCCGAATTCGAACGCGCCGCCTTCTAAGTAATTCAACGCGAAGCCGCCTAGAACCACCGTCTTGCTGTTAACTTGATAAGTGAAGCCAAGCCTGGGGCTGAAGTTGTGCCATTGGATATCTGCGTGGTGAAATCCGGCACACCCGGCACAGTTCCCGAGTTTTGTAGCCGCGCCCATCAGCGGCTGTCCACTAACGGGATCAATCGCCCCCGAAGCTGGAATATTGGGATCTACATTGGGTTTGGAAGGATCGAAGAACACCACGTTGTCGTTATTTTCCGTAAACGGCCTCAGGATATCCCACCGCAGACCTACATCGACGCTGAGTCGCGGAGTCACCTTCACGTTGTCCTGTATATAAGGCGCAAAGTAGAAATTGCGCAGCCTACTTTCGGCAGAAAACTGTCGAAGTGCGGCATCAGCGTCGCCCAACAGGAAACTGGCAAAGGAGTTGCCCGTCGTATCAAAGTTACTGCCGTCGCTAGTGGTTCGGCTACTGAACTCAAACCTTCCACCACACCGTTGGCATTCGTGGTCGTCTTGGTAAGCGCGACGTACTTCCCAACCCAGATTGAGAGTGTGCCGCCCACGTGTCCACAACCAGTTGTTTACTAAACTCACTCCCAACTTGCGATTAATAGAGAACGTTTCACCTGCGGTATTAACTCCCCAAGTGGTAGGCGCTCCCCCGATCGGCCCTGTGAAGGCGATAGTAGGCAGGACGTCTCCACCGGAAATTCCGGGAAAGTTCACTCCCTGATGCTTGTTGAATTCGTCATTGATTTCTCCCATCCAACCAAGTCCGAAAGTCATCACAAGGTTATTGGATAAAGAGTCCGAATACGTGAGGAACAAACCTGTGCCCAGTCTCGGCTCGTCTTTTGCACCCGAGAGTTCATTGGCGAAGTGTGCATTATTGTCGCAACAACTTAGGAAATCATATTTATCCCGGAAGTAACTGCCATGCAACTTTTGTTTGGCAGTAAGATTATGGTCGATTGAAATTCCCCAAGACGTCTGCCTCGTTGGAAGCACGCCGACCTGTGACGAAATGTTATCTACTAAACCCGGCAAAGTTGGATCCGGAATCAGCGGCAACAGACTGGCCGCGAGTGGACTGAAACAGGTGCTTGGAATGAGATTGCCATTGATCTGCGATCCTGCAACGAGAGGGCAGCCCCCAGGGGCAACAAAATTCTGAGGCGCAAACAGCTGGTTTCCCTGGGCAATCAGGGCGCTGAAATCCCCCTGCTTCATGGCTGGCGTTGGCACCGTCATCGTGGCGGTGTCGGTTTGGTTCAGGCGGTACCACTCGGAGCTGACGTAAAAGAACGTTTTGTTTCTACCATCGTAGAGCTTTGGGATATACACCGGTCCGCCGGCGGAAAATCCATAATTATGCTCTTTGTCGACAGGAGTATGAGCTTTGTGCACGACGCCATTGCCGTCGATAGTCGATCCGTCTGGAAAAGCGCCTGCCGCATCGAACATGTCATTGCGCAAAATCTCGAATGCATCGCCGTGCACGGAATTTGTGCCAGACGCGAACTGATACGACGCTACACCTTGTGCAAGACCGTATTGCGCTGAAAATACTGAGCTCAAGACACGGAACTCGTTAACCATTTCGAATGGAGGATTTATGTTCGATTGGAAGCCCTTCGTCTCAGATTGGACGGCTGTGACTCCGTTGAAAACTACTTCATTCTCAAAGTCCACACCGCCATTGATGCGATGGCTAAAAGCATTGCCTTGGACACCGGGGGCAAGAAACAAGAAGTTATCAATTTGCCGGCCGCGTGGACCAACCCCGTTATCTCCTACTCTGTTTGGCAGCTCAGCAACGACCTTGTTTTCGATGGTCGTGCCGAGTTCGGGCTGTTCGGTTTCTAGAGATATCGCCTGTGCTGTGACTTCCACAGACTCCGATATACTCCCAGTGCTTAGGATAGCATTTACAGAGGACTTTCGTCCCCCGGCTTCTACTACTACGTTTTCGTACACACCCGCTTTGAAGCCTTCTTTCTCAACCTTCACTCTGTAAATTCCAGGAATCAGATCGGTGATCGTATAGCTGCCATCGGATGTGGTGGTCGCACGAGTAGTCACGCCGGTAACAGTGTTCGTCGCAGCAATTGACGCGTTAGCAACCACTGCACCGCTTGGATCGGTGACGGTTCCAGTAATTCCGCTTACCGTCTGAGCATATAGGGAGGGGGCCGCTGCAATTAATACAAGAAACATCGTCCAGAATACGAAGCAACGACTAAAAGGTACACGGCTGAGCATGACAGGGGGACCTGAAGTCTTTCTCATCTCCGGCTCCTCGAAACCACGATTTCAAGTTCAATACGAAATTACTCACAGAATTAAGAACAGTGATTGGGCGATGTATACGCATGCGCGATTGAGCACCGGTCAGCGAGTATGTAGCAGCCGGAGTAAAAAAATAAATAGTAGACATTAAACATTACTTGTACTAACGTAACCTTCCGTGACAAGAGCTCTACCTCAGCAGCAGGCCGACACTCGCAGTGCGGAAATACTTATTCGAGAATTAGAGTCTTTCCTGAAGGAAAATAGGGTAAAGCATGTACACTTCAGCGATCGAACCACGGCCCCGCCCTCGCTGGCGTACGTAACGAATTTTCCCCGACTCTCGATTCCCCTGTCGGGCTGTCACACTATGGAAGTTTCGGCAAACGGGATCACAAGAATCATTAAACCGGTTCGTGGGCATGCTGTGTTCGTTCCTGACCACGCATGGAACAAGCCGGACTGGTCAACCCGGGTGCATGTTCTGACGTTTTTGTTTGGGGTGAAGCAAATCGGCGTGAGTTTGGTTCACCACAAGAGCGGCGAACAGGTGCCATCGGCGGTGCTAAAGACCAGCATGCAAGGTGGGTATGACGTTCCGACGCATAGCATACTGTCGGCCCTGATGGTTCTTGCCGCGGACCGATCCGATGGTTCGCTTGCACGCTTATTAACGGAATCCCTGCTGTATGCCTGTTTGCGGCTGCTAAAGACGCCACAGAAGCAGTGCCCTCGTAAAGCCATCCGAACCTATGAGTCTATTTGCCTGTATGTGCAAGAGCACTTTCGAAATCCGCTCACACGCGAATCCGTTGCCAGGCATTTTGGATTGGCGCCCAATCATGTCTCTCGTTTATTCCGCAAGGAGGGACTCTGAAGGAGATCGCCGCAAACTGCTGCTACAGCGACCCAGCATATTTCTGCAGAGTGTTCAGAAAAATCTGTAAATTAACCCCCACCGAATATCGCGCCCAGAGCGCGGGCGCCGGATCAAGGGTCAGGGTCAGCGGCATCCTTGTTTCAGAAAACAAGTATCGAAAACATTCGGGAACCGCGAATCAGAAAAGGTTAGCCACGTCCAACAAACGTTTCATCTCTCCTATTTGAGGACTAGGACTAATCACACATACTACAGAATTATGTTTGTGAGAAGCGGAATGAGTTTAAGGGCGGCATGGAGGTGATGCGTGACAGTCTTGGTTGAAGAGAAGACTCGTTCACCACGAACGGGGGCCGTGATTACGCTCCTTCACGGCTTACGCCAGCATTTGCTGACCGGAGTCTCTTTCGCCATTCCGTTTATTGCCTGCGGCGGGATCTTAATTGCTGCTTCGATTGCTCTCGCTCCGCTCACCCCTGGGGGCCCGGATTTTTCGCACGCGCCTAGCCTGAAGCTTCTGAACGACATCGGATCGGCGGCCCTGACGCTGATGCTACCTGTGCTGGCTGGTTACATCTCTTATTCCGTTGCCGGCAAGCCCGGCTTACTCCCAGGATTTTTGGGCGGTTATCTTGCTGGTGAAATTCATGCAGGCTTTCTCGGTTCCATGCTGATTGGTTTGGTATCAGGCTACCTGGTCGATGCTATGAAAAAAATACCAGTTTCGAAATACCTGCGACCGGTCATGCCAATCCTCGTAATTCCAATTGTTTCGGGTGCTCTGATCGGGGTATTGATGATCAAAGTCTTGGGCGCCCCAATTGCTCTGTTTATGCAGCATGCGACTCGTGCTTTGCAGGGTATGAGCACCGGCAACAGTGTTCTTCTTGCCCTTATTTTAGGTTCCATGATTGCGTTTGATATGGGTGGTCCAGTGAACAAGACCGCGTTTTTTTTTGGAGCGGCAATGATTCACGAAGGTAACTATCAGATTATGGGCATCTGCGCTGCCGCGATTTGCACGCCTCCGCTGGGTATGGGGCTGGCGACGTTGATCCGGAGAAAATTGTGGACTGCGGAAGAGCAGGAATCAGGTCTCGCCGCAATCGCCATGGGTTTGGTTGGTATTACTGAAGGTGCTATTCCGTTTGCTGCCGCCGACCCATTACGAGTTATTCCCAGCATCATGGCTGGGTCTGCGCTAGCTGCGGTCATTGCAATGACCGGCGGAGTTGGCGATCACGCACCTCACGGCGGACCCATCGTGCTACCGGTAGTGAATCAGCGGCCAGCATACGTCCTGGCCATTATCATTGGCACAATCGTCACCGCTCTGGTGATCAACACACTCAAAGCGCACGGTGGAAACGGAAGAAATCGCCTGAAGGAGAGCGAATGAAAATTGTTGCCATTACTGCGTGCCCTACGGGTATTGCGCACACTTACATGGCTGCTGAGCGCCTGGAGAAAGTCGCGAAAAATTTTGGCTACGAGATCAAAGTGGAAACCCAGGGAGCTATGGGCATCGAAAACAAGCTGACGGAAAGCGACATTCGCCAAGCTCAGGTTGCAATCTTTGCAGTTGATATTGAAGTAGAAGAACGAGAGCGATTCAACGGCGTATCAGTAATTCAAGTTCCTCTGCAGGAAGCTCTGAAGAACCCGGAAGGAATTTTCAAGAAGATCAAAGCGTAAATCATGCCACCGGAACTCAGCAGTACGGCCCTGAAATTTTCTTTTGTTTGCCCATTAACTGCTGGGATACATGCACGTCCGGCTAGCCAATTGGCAGAGGTGGCCAATAATTTCCGGTCTGAGCTAGTTCTGACTAACTTGCGTAATTCGCGTGAGGCAAATACCAAGAGCGTCCTCTCCATTATTGCCGCGGATATCAGGCACGGAGACCGTTGTTCGATTTATAGCCGGGGTCCCGATGAGCAACCTGCCCACGCGGCAGTGCGCAGATTTGTGGAGGAGACGCTTCCGCTTTCTGATCTACCTCTTGCCAAGAGCTATGCATCGAGTCACGGGGGCATTCCGCGGGTTTTACAGGCAGCTGGCGTAACTTGCTGTGTTGGATCCCCAGTCAGCCCGGGCATCGCTAGCGGCAAAGTGGTCAGAGTTAGCGCCATGTCGCTTCCCAAAGCAGTGAGCCAGGAGACCGCCTCGAATCCCGAGGAGGAAATTGCGCGGCTCCGACTCGCGATGACAGCAGTCCGCGCGCGGCTTCGCGAAAACCTCGCCGATTTCAACTCGCCGGTAAGGAATGCGGTGCTCGAGGCCGATCTGGCTATAGCCAACGATGTAGTTTTGACTGAAAGAATTGAAGAGCAGGTTTGCCGCGGAAAGTCTGCGGGTTACGCAGTTGTCGAAACCGGTGCCTATTTCGCTGATGTTTTGCGACATTCCGGCAGCGAGTACATACGCGAGAGAGCGATAGACGTGGAGGAAATTTCCGTTCAGATATTGGAGGAACTATATGGAGCAGACCTTCAGTCGCCAGTTCCCGCGCTTCGAGAACCTTCAATCATCGTGGCAGAAAATCTCGGTTCACAGCAGCTGCTTGCATGTGATCAGCGCTGGTTGAAAGGCATTGTGCTGGAGCACTCAGGCAAGACATCACACACACTTATTCTTGCTCGTGCGCACGCACTACCTGCGGTGGTGGGAGTTAAGGACGTGCGCTCTCAGTTTTCAGCCGGACAGGTAATCGTCGTGGACGCAAACCGCGGACTGGTAATTTCAGGAGTCTCTACGGCAGTCGAAAGATTCTACTCGCGCGAAAAACAGACGCTGGACCGGCAGAGAGAACTCAGCAGGGAAGACCTTAGCGGCGCGGCGTCTACTCAGGACGGTAAGGTCATTGACGTTGCAGCAAATGCGTCGTCCGAAGAGGAATTAAATCGCGCCCTGCAGAACGGCGCTGATGGAATAGGACTATTTCGCTCGGAGATGAATTTTCTGGAGCGTGAACGCCCACCTTCAGAAGAAGAGGAGTTCGCAATCTACACCCAAGCTGCTCGCTTGTTCCCGGAACACCCGGTAATTGTGCGAACTTTCGATTGTGGGGGAGACAAGTCTGCCAAATATTTGAAACTACCACGAGAGACTAACCCATTCCTTGGGTATCGAGGCGTGAGGCTATATGCAGAACACCCGAGCCTTCTGCGAACTCAATTGCGAGCAATTCTGCGATCATCCGCTCACGGCCGAATTCAAGTGATGGTGCCGATGATTTCCTCTTTGCAAGAAATCACCAGGTTTAAGGATGAGCTCGCGAGGGCGAAGGAAGAGCTGGAACGAGAAAATCTTGCGTTCCGCTCAGATACACGGATCGGAATCATGATCGAAGTGCCGTCAGTAGCCTTTATCCTCGATCAACTCTGCGGAGAAGTTGACTTTTTTAGCATCGGCACCAACGACCTTGCACAATATTTCTTTGCGGTGGATCGCGACAATTCGAAGGTCATAGAATTGTCTGATGTTCTACATCCCGGATTTTTACGGTTTCTCAAGCAGATTACCGATGATCTTCATGCGGCCGGCAAGTGGGTTGGAATGTGTGGAGATATGGCTTCAGAGATCCGGTATCTGCCTCTGCTTTTGGGATTGGAACTCGATGAAATCAGTGTTCCTCCCAGCGAAATCCCGCGCTTGAAACGCGCCATTCGACAATATTCAGCTGCTGATTGCAATTCGTTGCTCGATCACGTGATACGTTGTACAGACGCAACCGCAGTCGGACAACTGCTTGCTTCCGCACGACCGCGAAAGTCTACTGAGCCATTGTTGAGCAAGGAACTCATCCTTCTGGACAGTGACAGCAGGAATAAAGAAGAAGCGATGCAGGAATTAGTCGACAATTTCTTTATCGCGGGACGAACTGAAGATCGTCAAGCACTGGAAAATGCGCTGTGGGCGCGCGAAGCCGTTTACTCCACCGGACTCGGTTTCGGTTTTGCGACTCCCCATTGCAAGACTGACGCAGTCACCGCCAACTCCATCGGTGTTCTGCGATTCCGCCAGCCTATAAACTGGGGATCGCTCGATAGCGAGCCAGTATGCATGGTCATCTTCATCGCTATGAGGGAACCGCAGGCGGATAATGATCACATGCAAGTGTTCTCTGCAATATTTGGGAGAACAACTTGAAATTTCCGCCACTTGATCTCTTCAATGCATCCGAGTGATTTCATGATTCAACTGTGTAGACTCACGCACATGAAGTCCAGCACCCCGCTCGCGCTACGGGCCCGAAGAATGTGCGGCATTGTTCTATTGATGACTGGTGTTTTCAGTTCGCCAAAAATAGGGGCACAAGCCGATTCTGACTCAAGAGTTCAGGCCCTGTATGCGCAAGCGAAATCGGCGGAGGCGAACGGAGATTCAGCAGCGGCAATTGCGAAGTATCAGGCCATGATTGCAATCGCCCCCAGACTGGCGTCTGCTTACAACAATCTTGGTCTTCTATATTTCAAAAATCGTGATTACGA